>CAZRWG010000135.1:0-4397 GCA_964603805.1 uncultured Thermoplasmata archaeon | reverse complement strand
AGAAAGTGGTCACCTATCTAGAAGAAGAGAACGTTTTAGAATTAGAAAAGGACCCGTCCGGCGTTTCGATAACCGGGTTGAGCGGAAGGAAGAACCGGGCAGATATAAGTTACTTTGAAGAATTGGAATTTCCAGAACCCGAAGGTGAGAGCGTATTCGTTTTTCATTCTCCTATAGCGGAGTTGAAACCAGCGGATATACACGAGGATCGGAGTCTACCACTTTCACTTCTTCCTGATAACTTCAGTTATTATGCGGGAGGACATATCCACGAAAAGATCGAGTATGATCAAGAGAAGACCATATATTATCCAGGACCAACTTTTGGAGCGAATTATACAGATTTAGAGAGAGACCAGCGAGGTTTTTACATAGTGGAGGATTTTCAACCTGAATACATAGCTTTTGAGGAACCGAGTATAATCAAAAGGCGTATAGATGCAGAAAACCTAAAAGTTAAAGAATTGAGAGAAGAGTTGAGTGAACTTTACGAGGAAGAGATGCAAGGTGATATCCTACTGCTGAAGATCTCAGGGACCCTTTCTGAAGGAGAACCCTCGGACATAGATTTCAGTGAGGTTCGGCGCAGATTAAAAGATAAAGGGTTCGAAACCGTCTATTTGAACCGTAGGGAATTGGAAGGAAAAGAGATCGAGAGGATCAAGGTCAAAGAGGAAAAGGAGGAAGAAGTTGAAGCTAGACTCCTTGAAGAATCTAAGGGTGAGGGTAAAATTCCTGTCGATTTTCAGAAAGAGCTTTTGAGTGTCTTGAAGAGCGATCAGAAGGACGGCGAAACATACAACGATTATGAGAACAGGATCTGGAACGCTTCTTGGGAACTGATAAAGAGAAGGGAGGAGTATAAGAATGATGAAGGTGAAGAGAGTGAAGAGGATTTGGAGAGGGAAGAGGGTAAAAAAGAACGGAAGAGCGAGGAAGAAGTGAAAAAAAGTGCGGACGGACAGATCTCGCTGAACGATTTTGGAGGGGATCAACGATGAAACTAGAGAGCATGGAGATAGATAACATAAGGAGTTACAAGCATCAAGAAATCGATTTCGAAGACGGAGTTCTTCTTTTTCAGGGCGACATAGGTTCGGGTAAATCCTCCATATTATATGCTTTGGAATTCGCGCTGTTCGGAGCTACGCAGCAGAATTTTTATGACAAGATCTTGAGGCACGGTGAAAAGAAAGCTAGTGTTGAATTGAACTTCGAGGTAAAAGGAAAAAATTACACGGTCTTCCGCTCGGTCAAAGAAAGGAGCAGTGATTGGGCAAAGGAGTCCTACATGGAGACCGACGGCAAGAGGATGGAACTTTCATGGACCGAGATGAGAGAGTTCATCATCGACCTTTTAGGTTTGAGGGAGTCTTCGAGCGGAAAAGTAGAGACTTTCCACATGGGTATCTATACTCCTCAGGAAAGGATGAAAGAAATACTTTCGATGAATGAAGAGGAAAGGTTGGAATCTATTCGGAAGGTATTCAATCTGGAGGATTACAAACAAGCGGCGGAAAATGTCAAGATCGTCAGGAACGGCTTGAAGAACGAGATAGGGAAGCTCGAGGTCAAAGCAGAAAAGGTAGAGCAGTTGGAAGTTGATATAGAAGGGAAGAAAGAAGAATTAGATGAGAAAAAAGAAGAAAGAGAAGAGGTCGGAGAAAACATAAAATCTTGCAAAGATGAAATGGAAAAAACTATTGAAAAGAAAGAAGAGCTTGAAGAGTTGGAAGGAAAGATAAAAGACTTGAAGGGTGAAAGGAAGAGAATAGAAGATAAGATATCTTCTCTAGAAAATGAGCTCGAAGAGATAGAAGAACAATTGGAACGCATCCAAAAGGATGAGCAGAGATTTGGTGAGGTTCGAAAGAAGAAAGAGGAATATGAAAGCGTAGAAAAGAAACTCGAAAAAGTTAGGGAAGAACTCGATAGAAGGAGCAGGAAGGAGAGCAAGAAAGAAAATCTAGAACTGAGATTAGAAGCAAAAGAGGAAGACCTCGAAGATTTGGAGGAAAAAGAGAACAAAGTAAAAAAGTTGAAAGAAGATATCGAAGAACTTGAGGAAGAAGTTGTAAAGCTCGAAGGTCTTAAAGAAGAGAGAAGTGAGTTGAGAGAAAAGATCAGTGATGTAAGAGGAGATATAAGATCGATAGATAAAGAGCTGAAGGAGATAAAAGAAGAGTTAGAAGAGTTCTCCGACCTAGAAGGTGAGAAGGAATGTCCCAAATGTAAGCAACCTTTGGAGAAAGAACATCTCGAAGAGATATTGAATGACTTGGAAAAAGAGAAGCAGGATCTGAATGAAGAAAAAAATAGCTTGGAGAAAGAGAAAGAGAGTTTGAACGAAAAACTTAAAGAATTATCGAAAAAGATACGAAAATTTGAAGAAAAAGAGAAGGAGCTAGATCATAAGAGAAAAGAGGTAAAACGACTAGAAAAGGAGATGGAAGAAAAGGAAGAGCTTGAAGAAGATATTGATGAGTTGCAAGAACAGATTAACGGATTAAAAGAAAAGATCGAATCTTTCAAATATAGTAAAGAAGACCTCGAAAGATTGAAGGAAGAGAGGGAAGAACTGGAGAGTTTTAAAGAAGAATACATAGAGATCAAGGAGAGGTTGAAGAATAAAGGAGATCTGATGCGTAAGGAAGATAAACTTGATGAAGATCTTGAGAGCAGGAAAGAGGAGAAAAAGGAACTTATAGAAGAATTAGAAGAACTCGAAGAAAGATACTCAGAAGAGAAACATGAGAAGGTAAAGAAAAGATACGAAGAGTTGATCCAGGAGAAGAGCCGGTTGGAGGAAAAGAAAACTCACCTGAAAACGGACATAGAAAGACTGAAAGAAGAGATAGATGAGATGGAAGATGAACTCGAGGAGAAGAAGGAAAGTCGTGAAGAGGCGGAGGATCTGAAGAGTTTCAAGTCTTGGATATCTAATGAATTCAAAGAAACGATCAAGAATATAGAAGAACATCGTTTGGCCCAGATCAGATCGGAATTCGGTCGATTCTTTAGAACGTGGTTCGATGAGATATTGGATGAGCCGGATATAAGTGCCAGACTGGATGAAAAATTCTCTCCAATAATAACGGTACAGGGTAATGAGACCACTGTAGATGATCTAAGCGGAGGTGAAAGGACTTCAGTGGCTCTAGCTTACCGCTTGGCTTTCAACAACATGATAAAAAAAGAATTGGGGCTGGAGAGTAACCTTTTAGTTTTAGATGAACCCACCACTGGCTTCAGTAGAGAGCAGCTGACTAGATTGAAGGATGTGATAAATAAGGTGTCCGCTGATCAAGTGATAATCGTCTCCCATGAGAACGAAATAGTCAATCTAGCTGACGTTGTTTTCCGAGTGGAAAAAAGAGACGGTATTTCTACAGTTAAAAAGTCGATCTAGATTTTGTTTGACTAGATACCTAAAATCTCTTTCATACGAAGGCTGTCTCTATCCAACTCAGGAGTCTCGCAGATCACAGTTATGTCGTAATCTTTTTCTTTGAGTATAGGCGCTAACTTTCTGAAATCGGGTTCGTGCTCTTCAACATTCAGGTGTTCTTTTTCACCTTTATCGGTGTATTCTATCGAGGAGAAATGCGAATGTAATCGGCCGTCATGGATAGACTCGTATTTTTCTATTAAATTTCTAAAATCTTCTTCTGTTTCCAAAGCTCCGTCGAATCTAGCATGATAATGTGCAAAATCAAGTACGGGTACCGCAAGATCTGTTCTTTCCATAACCTTTTCGATCTCATCTAAGGTTCCCCAACTCTTTTGTTTACCCATCTGTTCTAGACCAATTTTTGTTTCCAAACCCTCGTCTTTAATCATCTCGGCACATTCTACTACATTGTCGCCTATTATCTTCGTTGCTTCCTCGCTCGACATCCCAGAATAGTAACCTGCATGCACAGTTATGATCCACGCTCCCATGACGTCGCCTAACCGAGCGCTTTTCATTATACGCTCTTTGCTCTTTTCGATGGTTTCTTGTTCCTCGGAGTTGAGATTTATATAATAGGGTGCGTGGATGCTGAGTAAGATATCGTGTTCTTCCGCCTCCTTCCCGATCTCTTTGGCGGTAGACTCTTTCATCCTAGCTCCTCTGACGAATTGAACTTCCATCGCATTCAGCCCCTCTTCAGCCAAGTACTTCATACTGTCTTTCGTGCCTTTGATTCCGTGAGGCGTTCCTCCTGGGCCTAAGTATATCATATTGAAATATGGTTTTTTGATCTAAAATAATTTTTGCCTTTTAGTTGCAAATATCAATTTACTAATATGATAATCCAAAAAAGATAAGTATATCTTTATCTTATAGTTCTCGTAGGAGTGATAAAATGTATGACGAAATGAAAAAACTTGGAATTGTAGTTCTAGTGACCCTA
>CAZRWG010000134.1:0-4469 GCA_964603805.1 uncultured Thermoplasmata archaeon | reverse complement strand
GGAAGAAGCGTCACGATCCTTCCTTCGTCAAGTTCAGACGCTACCTGCTGAGAAATATATACAGCAGCTCCAGAACTCATCCCGACAAAAAGTCCCTCGTGTATTGCCAATTCTCGAGCGGTACAGAAGGCATCTTCATCATCTATCTTTCTCACTTCATCTAAACGTTCTCGATCATATATCTCAGGAACGATATCTTCTTCCATATTTTTTAGACCCTGGATCTCGTAATCTTTTTTTGGCTCTACACCTATTATCTTAATTCTGTCATCATGCTCTTTCAACCTTTTAGAAACGCCCATCAAAGTCCCAGTTGTGCCCATACCAGCGATGAAATGCGTGAGATCCCCATCCATATCATCTATGATCTCCTTACCTGTATTCTCATAATGTGCCTTAATGTTTGCTAAATTGCTGAACTGGTCTGGTCGCCAAAAATTTTCTTTTTCTGCCGCTAATTCTTCAGCTCTCTTGATCGCTCCGTCCGTACCCTCTTCTTCAGGAGTGAACTCTATCTCTGCACCTAAAGCTGTCAACATCCTCATCCTTTCTACACTGACACCTCTCGACATGGTGAGATGGAGATGGTAATCTTTTACAGCGCATACCATCGCTAGACCAAGGCCCGTATTACCACTGGTAGCCTCTACAATTACAGTATCATCATCTATCTTACCTTTCCGCTCGGCCTCTTCTATCATCGATAGAGCGATCCTATCTTTAACGGAACCCATCGGATTTAATTTTTCTAACTTCGCGTATATAGGAACTTCAGGATTTGGGTTGATATTCCCCAGCTTGACCAAAGGTGTATCTCCTACCAATTGTAGAACGTTTTCTACTTTCATGAATGGTAGATAAGATATAACTCCGTTTTAATCTTTAGGGAGGCGGAACAATAGGTTTTTTGACCACCAGCCTATAGCGTTTCCCGATGTACGAGCTCTTTCCATACAGTCCACGGGAAAATCAGAACGAAATGATGGATGATATTGGCAATTGCCTTCAAAAGGGCAAATCCTTAATTTATCAGGCCGCTACTGGGTCAGGTAAGACCATCTGCACTTTGACTCCAACGCTAGAATACGCCGGCAACAATGGAAAGAAAATACTGTACCTAACTAGGACGAACAGCCAACAGAGGCAAGTCCTGCTAGAATTACGTGAGATAGGAGGTTATTACGGATTAGGCCTGCAGGGTAGGAACAATACATGTTTACTAGCCCAAGAAAACGATGAGCTAAAAGAAGGAGATGCTGAGGAACTGTCTAAGTTCTGCAGCGACAGAAAGAAAGAAGTACGAACAGCGATAGAAAATGATGAAGAGCCTACTGCGTGTCCTTATTATGCAGGTCTGCTTCAAACCGACCTTGATGAGATGCAAAGCTTGTTTGAAACCAAAATACCTACTGTCGATGAAACGATGGACCTTTGCAGAGAACGTAAGGTATGTCCATACGAGTTGACAAAAGCTCTTATACCTGAGGCCACTATCGTCACGGCTCCATACATCTATTTCTTTGTACCTTTCATAAGGAAACAACTCAAGGATTGGATGAATGTTGAACTTTCCGATCTTATCGTAATCATCGATGAAGCTCATAATCTTCCCGACTATGCAAGAGAACTTTCATCCTCCGAAATAACGAAGATAACGCTTGAAAGAGCCAAAGACGAAAGTCGTGAGTTCGGAGATCCAGTTCTTCAGAATGATGATACGATCTCCAGCTTTTGTAATCTATTTGAGCATATCCTTTTAGACACCGTAGATGAGTTCGTGATCGAGGAAGACGGACTTATCCCACCGAGCGAGGTAAGAACAGAACTTCTTCATTCATTAGGTATGAATACAAACCAACTCAAAGGTATAATTAAAGATTTAAAAGTTCAAGGAGAGATAGTGCAGGAAAAAAGAAGAGAAGAAAAGAAGCTACCAAGATCATATATCAACTCTCTCTCATCCTTTCTCTCGTTTTGGTTATCTATAGAGAGGGAAGATTACATCAAATTGGTAAATGGAGGAGAAAATCCTAGTTTAGAGGCTTTCTGTCTCGATCCAAGCAATGTAACTTCGATACTGAATTCTTGCCATTCTACCATCCATCAATCCGCCACTCTTGAGCCACTTGACGAATATTGTGATTCAGTAGGACTTCCTTACGATACGAAAAAAGAGATATATCCAAGTCCCTTCCCTAAAGAGAACAAGGCTCTATTTTATCTCGACGGTATCACAACACGACACGAAGAGATGCAGAGAGGAAACGGGATGAAAAGAAAACTCAGAAAAAAATTGAACGCAATATTATCTGAGGTAGACAGAAACACAGTCGTTTTCTTTCCTAGTTACCGTTTGATGGAGGATATAACCAAGTCGATAAAACCGGAAAAAGAGAACGTTTTCATGGAAAAGCAGGGTATGGTTCAGTCCGAGCTTATGAGTATGGTAAATGAATTTAAAAAGAGTGGAGGCGTTCTATTCTCTGTTATAGGGGGTAGGATAAGCGAGGGTATGGATTTTCCTGGGAAACAATTAGAGGTTGCGGTAGTCGTTGGAATTCCATATCCAAAACCTACAGCTAAACAGAAAGGATTGAAACATTACTACGATATGAAATTCAACAAGGGCTGGGAATATACGGTAAAAGCTCCTGCGGTTCGTAAAATTCTGCAGGCTACCGGTAGGTTAGTCAGAAGCGAAGAAGATTTTGGCGTATCAGTCATTTTAGATGAAAGAGCTGTTCACTTCAAGAAGTATCTTGAGGATCTAACACTGGTAGAAGATGTTGAGGTAGAGATTGAAAAATTCTTCGAACAGAGGGAAGAAACTTTATAAGCAAGTTCTTCTCACATGATAATATGCACAAAACTACCGACATGGACATGGAAAAAAACATCCTGGAAGAGAACGAGAGGATCGCAGAGAAGAACAAAGAATTGTTCGAAAACAATGAAATTAGAGCTTTCAATATTCTAGGAGCGATAGGATCTGGAAAAACCTCCTTGATAGAACGACTGCGAGAAGGTATGAATCAAAATGTAGGCGCTATCGCAGGAGATCTAAACGGAAAAGACGATTATGAAAGATTCAAAGAAAAGGATATGCCAGCAGTGGCTATAAATACCGGAAAAGACTGCCATCTAGACGCTCACTATGTCAATCACGGCTTAGAAGACATTGAATTGGATGATCTAGATTTTCTTTTCATAGAGAACGTCGGTAATCTTATCTGTCCTGTAGATTTCCCTTTGGGTACTGAAGCAGATGTCGTCGTCGTCTCAGTTACTGAAGGAGATGATATGATAAGGAAACATCCTTTGATATTTTCGAGGTCCGATCTGACTGTTCTTAATAAGATCGATCTAGCGGATGCTATGGACGTTGATCTCGATATCATCGAAGAAGATTATAAAGAAGTCAATCCACACGGAACTCTTATCAAAACTAATGCAAAGGACGGAAAAGGTATTGAGGAAGTTGCGGACTTTTTAGACTTGCCTTACTCCCGATAATCTTTTACTATTCTATAAGGTCTGCCAAAAGAGGAGCTACAGAGACTTCGCTTCTTTCCTGTTCTATAGTGTCCGTGCAGAAGAACGAATCGCATACTGCCCCTAACTTATCTTTGGCATCTCCGGCAAAAAGACCATGTGTACATCCAGCATGGACTTCTTTTGCACCTGATTCTTTCAATTGTCTTGCGGCCTCTGTCATTGTACCGCCGGTTGCTATTATATCATCGAGGATCACAACAGATTTGCCTTCTACATCTATATTTTTAGGCTTTATCTCTACAGTATTAGCGTCGATTCGAGTTTTTTCTAAGTAATCCCATCCTAATCCAACGGAAAGAGCGGCATCCTTAACAATATCTTTTGCACCTTCATCGGGAGCTATCAACAGGTCTGGGTTTTTTTCACCCATAGAATACTCTGCGAGCTTTGTCATAGCAGAAATATTCTCTGCCGTTATGTCAAAGAAGTCAACTATTTCTTGAGAATGGAGATCTACACTGTAAAACTCGTCAGCTTCTATATCTATTCTTTTCGCGAAGGCTTTTGCACTCACTGCTTCACCTTTTTCAAATATCTTGTCCTGCCTGCCGTATGAATAGTATGGTACCACTACCTTGATAAAATCTGCTCCGTTCTCCTTCAATGCATTCTGAATCATGAAAAGTTCCAGCAGATTTTGATTAGGATAAGTTGTCTGAACTAGAGTACACTTTTCTCCTTCTATATCCTCTTCAATTTTGACGTATCTTTCCCCATCTGGAAAAACTTGCGTTTGTACTTCTACGGTTTCTACATCGGTCTGATTTGCTAGTTTTTTACAAAGTAATGGGGAAGCAGGGCCTTTCACCAACATGAGTCATCGATTGTGAAATAACTTTAACTAATATATCTTTTTTGAGTGTTTTTTTAGTTAATATCTTATTCTCCGAAACCATTTTATAACTATCGTGCAG
>CAZRWG010000133.1:0-4475 GCA_964603805.1 uncultured Thermoplasmata archaeon | reverse complement strand
TGCCATAATACCGATTAAAGGTCCGATTACCGAAGGTCAAGGCGGTTTGCTGGGCTCGTTAGGGACCTCATCAGTTTCTCAGGCCGAAGAGTTATTGGAAAAAATCGCAGATAAGTCTAGATACAAAGCTCTGATACTCGAGATAAATTCACCTGGAGGTTCTCCTTATAAGAGTCGAAATCTAGCGAGAAAAATAGAAAGGTTGGACCTCTTCAAAGTTGCGCTTATAGAAGAACAATGCGCTTCCGGCGGATACTGGATAGCTTCTAGCTGTGATGTCATAGTAGCTGATGAGCTTTCCAGCGTAGGCGGTGTCGGAACCATATCTATCAGGCCTGACTTTTCTGACCTTCTCGACCGCTTGGGTATAGACTTAGATATTCACTCTGAGGGTGAATTCAAAAAAGAGGGAATGCCTTTCTCTAAGATGACAGAAGAGGGGAAAGAACACCGGAAGAAGATGGTTTCCGAGATAAATGAAGTTTTTAAAGAACAGATAAAGAAAAGAAGAAATATCGAGGAAGATTCAGAAGTGTTCGAAGGGAAAGTATATCTCGGCAAAGAGGCTAAAAAAGTTGGTCTTGTCGATCAATTAGGAGACAAGGAAACGGCTTTGGAAATAGTCAAAAAACGTGTTGATTCTAAAGACTTAAAGATCAAAGACTTCAGCGAAGAGATGAGGGGAGGACCTTCTCTTTTAGATCTTATCCGTTGAAATAATTATTGATAATTAACGGAACAAAGATTGCAGTTTCCCGAAAATATATATCTATAAAATAATTTGTTGTGTAAGCAGATGACGGAAGCCGAATACTTAGTGGTGGAAAAAAGTCCGATAGAGGCCGGAGGTAGAGCGAGAGTTAACAGTGCGGTCATAGACAGGCTAGATATAACAAGCGGAGATCTGGTCGTGGTCAGCTCCGATAAAAAAGACATCTTAGTTAAACTCTTTGGAGACGATCTGGTGGAAGAGGATAAGATAAGAGTTAGAGGGCACGATGTGGAAAAATTGGGGATTGAGGAGGACGACGAAGTTTCTGTTAAAAAACACAAAAAATTGCTAAAAAAATTACTATGATCATTCAATCAAGGTGAAAATATGAAAGTCATAATTGTCGGTGCTGGTGAAGTCGGACGTGAATTGGCCGAATCAATCAGAAGGAAAGGCCATGATGTCATCGTGGTGGATAAATCTAAGAGAGCTTGCAGAAAAGCTAGGGCCCTCGATGTTAAAGTCGTTCAGGGAAATGGTGCTAGTCCAGAACTTCTAAATTCTTTAGATATTAAAGGTTCTGATTATTTTTTTACCGTAACTAACGAAAATGAGACCAATATAGTAGCGTGTTCGATGGCAAAATACGCCGAATGTAAGACCATGGCAAGGATCAATGGCTTGGAATATATATCTCGACCTGTCTCTCGGAAATTCAATCAGATAGGCGTCGATTTTGCAGTATCTCCAGAGCTTTTAATTGCTAAAAAGATAGCCAACATCATCACAGTTCCTTCTGCGATAGATAAAAATTTATCTTTAGGAGGAAAATTGGATATAGTAGAGTTCAAAGTTTTATCGAATTCAAAGGTCAAAGGCAAAAGAATAAAAAATATAGATTTTCCCAA
Organism: uncultured Thermoplasmata archaeon; assembly: GCA_964603805.1. Lineage (GTDB taxonomy): Archaea > Thermoplasmatota > Thermoplasmata > Halarchaeoplasmatales > Halarchaeoplasmataceae > Natronoplasma. The sequence continues at coordinate 2,855 of CAZRWG010000133.1, read as the reverse complement.
AAACGTGAATCTTGGAGCGATAATCAGGGATAATGAAGTTTTGGTGCCCCATGGAAACGACGCTATTGAAGAAGACGATACATTAGTAGTTATGGTCGAAAATAAAAAAGCCGAAAATAAGATGTTGAAACTTCTTGGGAAGAGTAAGAGTTCCGTGGATAATGTTATCGTCGTCGGAGCTACACCTGTAGGTATAAACGTTGCTAAAAAACTTAGAAATAGAGGTGTAAGGGTCAAGATCATAGATGAATCACAAAAGAGAGGTCGCATCGCCGCCGAAAAGTTGAAAAATGTAGAGATTTTGACTGCCGATGCTAGAGATAAACAGGTCCTGATAGAGGAGGGTATACTAAGAACCGATGCACTCGCCGCAACTTCTAATTCTGAAGAATACAATGTATTGGTATCCCTTCTTGCGAAGGTGTATGGAGTCGAAAAGACAGTGGCTATAGTCAGAGAACTAGGTGTCAAATCACTCATCGAGACCGTTGGGATCGATCTTGCCGCGTCTCCAGAATTAGAAACCGCTAAAACTATGTTGAGACTTGCGAGAGAACTAGATCCTTTGAAGGCGATCCCTATACATGGCGGTGATCTCTACATATTAGAGATGGTGGTCGAGGAAGATTCGCCTGTCGAGGGAAAAACGTTAGCTCAGAGTAAACTTCCTCCTGAGAGCATCGTAGGAGCTATCAAAAGAGATGATAAAACTATAATTCCACACGGTGAAGAAGAATTCCAAGAGGAAGATGGGGTATTGTTATTCGTGAAAAAAGAAGAGATAAACGCAGTGGAGGATCTGTTCTGAGATGAGATGGAAGGTAATAGTCGGTAATCTTGGTTCGATTTTGAAACTCTTCGGGCTAGCATTTTTAGTTCCTGTCATACCCGCCGTATGGTATCAAGAAGCTCCGCTTTTTTTAGGTTTCATCCCCGGAACCGCAGTGATGTACCTTTTTTTGGCCTCTTTCACTATAACCTTAGGGTATCCAGCTGAGTCATTTGGTAGACCTGAAGATTTTCGGCAAAACGAGGCTATAGTATTAGTCAGTCTAACGTGGATAGTTCTTGCTCTAGTATCTTCTCTCCCATTTTTGTTGACCTCTACTCTCACCTCTCCGATAGACGCTTTTTTTGAGGCCATGTCAGGTATGACCACAACTGGGGCAACTGTACTTCCTTATCCTTTAGAGCAGCATCCGAAGAGCCTGATGATGTGGCGAGGCTTCTTGCAGTGGCTAGGTGGGATGGGGGTCATCGTTCTGTCAGTGGCTATACTAGCCAAATTGACCAGTGGAGGACTTAGTCTTCTCGAGGCGGAATCACCGGGTCCGACGATGACAAGGCTAAAACCAAAGATAAAAGAAACAGCGAAAGTCCTATGGTATCTTTACGGGCTACTGACATTGATGCAGATCATTTTGTTGCTAGGGGCACGAGTCAGCTTGTATGACGCGGTTTATCACGCCTTCACCACTATGGCAACTGGAGGGTTTTCCCCCCACACCGCTAGCATCGCCTTCTTCTCTTCTACCGTACAGTGGATAATAATTTTCTTCATGATAATGGCCGGTACAAATTTCGCTTTACATTACCAGTTCTTCAAAGGTGATATCCGCAATGCATTGAAAAATTCAGAATTTAGGACCTATTTAGCGATAATATTCTTAGCTACCGTTTTCATAACAATAGTTAATATACCGGGTGAACTCCCATTGATTAGTGGTATAAGACATGCACTTTTCCAAGCGGTAGCTATCATGACGACTACTGGTTATGCAACTGTCAATTTCGATGCATGGCCTGAAGTGTTGAGACTATTACTTCTAATCCTCATGTTCATTGGAGGTTCAGCCGGCTCTACCGGTGGAGGTATGAAAGTCATGAGGATATTGCTGGTCTTCAAAATGATAAAAAGAAAATTTAAAGAATTCATAAATCCTAGGAGGGTTGAAGTAATAAGGATGGGAGACAATGTGATAAATGAAAAAGTGCTAAATACGGTTGTGATGTTCTTCTGTGGTTATCTTATAATATTTACAGTTGGAGCTTTCATAATGGTCGGATTGGGTCTAGATATGATTACTGGTATAGCTGCTTCGGCTACAACACTGGGCAATGTAGGTCCAGGGTTAGGTCTAGTGGGACCGGAACAAAACTTTAGATCCGTTCCTTTGATTGGTAGATTAGTACTAAGTTTACTAATGTGGATAGGGAGGTTGGAAGTCTTCACAGCTATAGCTCTGTTCAGTCCACAGTTGTATAAGAAAAGAAAACTTCGAAGTATACTTAGTTTTAGAAGGTCTTAGGCTTAGAAGTCCCGCTCCTCTTCTCTAGCTCTTTGCCAGTACTCCATCGCTTCTTTGGTTCTTCCTTTTTCATGGAGAGCTACGCCTTTTTCGTATAGCGCATCTTTAAAATCTGGTTTGAGGCTGATCGATTTCTCAAAGAATTGTATAGCCGCATCAAGATCACTCAATAATAAACTTATCAGCCCTTTTCCATACCAAACTTCGGGTTTATTTTTATCCTTTTCAATAACTTCATCAAAAAGTTCTAAGGAGTTTTCAAGATCCCCATCGAGCAGTCGTCGATAAGCCTTGATTACAAGTGAACCGAGCTCGTTTTTCTCCACCATACTCTCCACCTTGTCTTTTGAGATCCTCAAGTCCTGGAGCTTGAGGTCGGTTTCATCTGCTTTTTTGGTAATGTTTCCGTTTCCTAACGATTCATTGATCATTGAGATCACTTGGATTTATGCGGGAAAAAGGAACTTATCAAGAATTTACTGTTAAATGTTAGTTATACCCTCTTTCCCGCACTATCTTGTTCTGAAAAATAAGTTGTATTTAAGT
>CAZRWG010000132.1:2030-4513 GCA_964603805.1 uncultured Thermoplasmata archaeon | reverse complement strand
TTATCAATCGATCGACTTTATTTATGAACAGGATCGGTTTGACCTTTTCTTTCATCGCTTGTCTTATGACCGTTTCTGTCTGCGGCATGACACCTTCCACGGCACAAACGACGATGATTACGCCATCTACCGCTCTCATCGCCCTAGTAACGTCTCCACCGAAGTCCACGTGACCTGGAGTATCTACTAGATTAATCAAATACTCATCGTCTTCATAATTATGCACCATCGAAACATTCGCTGAATCTATAGTGATGCCTCTCTCCTGTTCCTGTTCATCAAAATCGAGCATCAACTGTTTACCCGCCAACTCTTCCGACATCATGCCCGCGCCAGCGATCAGATTATCGCTGAGCGTTGTCTTACCATGATCGATATGTGCAGCGGTTCCTATATTGCGTATATGTCTCGGTTTTTCCATCAGTTTTCTTGCTTTCTGTACGTTCTTCTCCTTTCTACCCATAAAAATCACCAATAATATAACTAAAAAGTTTTTGTTTCATCTAGCCGAGGCCGCCATTCTTTCAGTTTCTTCCTTTTTGGAAACTCCAAAGCTGTTCTTGTCCTTCCTGGAGGCCATGATTAATTCTTCAGCTAGGCAAGTCGAAATATCTTTCCTATTCTTATAAGACGCTTTCACTGCGCCCTGAGAAATTTTAGAAAGTGCGAGTGAAATCCTCCGGCAAGGTGAAACATCCACAGCCTTTGGAACTGAGATACCACCATATGTTATCTGGGTTGTTTCCTCTCTCGGAGCACTGTTTTCAATGGCATCCACCAAAACTTGGACCGGGTTTTTTTCAGTCCTTTCGTGAATTATGTCCATAGCGTCTTTTACAGCATTGTAAGCTTTAAGTTTCTTGCCGGTAAAATCTTCAGTCCTCATCATATTATTTATCAGTCTCTCTATAATACTGATTTCTTCTTTCTTAAACCTCTTATCCGCATGAGTTCCTCCGCTGTGAGGAAGAAGTATGGGTAAAAGATCAATATATTTCTCCAATCCAGGATCATCCACTTTTACTTCTTTCATATCATATTTTCCAAATAATAGAGGCATATCCAAAGACTCATACAATTCCTCTTTTTCTCTTTTAACAGTTTGCTGTTCTTCCGTTTCTTCTTCGGCCATATTTTTCACCTTTCGATCATCTTAGAGGTTTCTCTTTCCTACCTGCGATCAATTCTGATAAAGCAACACGGTTGACTTTCACTACTTTATATCTGACTCCAGGTATATCTCCTTTAGCTTTTCCCCTCATCCCTCCTATACCTTCAATAAGAACTTCGTCGTGTTCATCAATATAACTTATAGCTCCTTCTCCAGGAGCGAAGGCCGTGACCTGTCGTCCGTTCTTTATCAACTGAACTTTTACACATTTTCGGATGGCAGAGTTGGGCTGCTTTGCTTCTATGCCCACTTTTTCTAGAACTATACCATTGCCTTGTGGAGCACCTTCAAGAGGGTCGGTTCTCTCTCTCAGACCTAATTCTCTCTTTTTATAATCCTTATCGCTCCATCTGAACTTCTGCCGATTCTTCTTCAATTTCCGTGCTGAATTCAATCCGTTCGCCACTTTGCTCAACTCCTTTAAAGTGATTGTGGTTAAATTGATGAATAGGGGTGGTCTATAAAACTTTTGCTCTTTAGAACTTCAGGATTCAGATCAGAATTGGATGTCTGTCCTTAATATCCTCTTCGTATTCACCCAGTTCTTCCATCAGAACCGCGATCAAACCGTCTAGAAATATCATCGCCGTATCTTCGAAGATTGTCCCGAGAGGAGCGAGCTTTCTATTTTTCTCATTATTCTCAATAGCTTCAAGAGGGATCACAACATCACCTAGTTTAGCTAATGAAGATTTCGGACTTGCGGTCAGAACGATTATATCAGAATTTTCTACCCGATTATCCACTATTTCAGCTGCTTGTATCGCAGTTTGAGTTTCACCAGTTTTTGAGACAAAAAACACGCAATCACCTGGTTTGACGGCCGGTGTTATTGTTTCTCCAATAAAGTAAGACTCTAAACCGAGCTGCATCAGACGCATCGCAAAAGTTCTGCCAACCAGACCAGATCTACCAGATCCGTAGACAAACACATTATTGGCGGTTGTCAACAAATCTACAGATTCCTCGATACTTTCACAATTCAGATTATCAAAAGAGTACTCTATCGATTCTAAAATGTATTCCGCTGATTCGATCAATCTTTTATTCATTTTTTTGCCTCAATTCTTTGCCTATCTCACGAGAATAAATTCTCTCAAAGATGACTTTCATGTACATTGCATCGTGTTCTTTGAGAGGGGAAGTCGAAATGATAGTTATATTCTCGTCAGCCTTTATGAGATAATAAACTAAATCCTCAAATTGAAGATCGCCTCTTTTAATAGGGGTCAATCTACATTCATCTCTTCTTCTCTTTTCCACTCCAGAGAACGTGACATAATATTCATCTGAAATGAATTTTTTGCACATG
>CAZRWG010000132.1:0-2020 GCA_964603805.1 uncultured Thermoplasmata archaeon | reverse complement strand
GTTAAGTCTTCCTCATCTTCAAGCGTATATTCTCCCTCTGCCTTGATATGAGCGAAATTGATAACTGGTACTGTTCCGGAGACCTGGCTGCACACATCTAGGGTCTCATCGAGGTTTCCATAAACATCTTCTCCAGTCTGTGTTTCCAAACCTATCTTCATATCGGTTTCGCAGTTTTCCGATATCCAATCTCTAAGTTCTCTGAGATTTTCAACAGCTGAATTCTCAAGGTAATCTTTAGTTTGATCCTCTTTCCTGAGTCCTAGATGGGTAATTATAGTCTCTGCTTCCAATTGATCGGCCATAACCGCTCCGTATTTGAAAGCACGTTTAGATTTTTCGAGTGGCTCAGAATCTCTTTCGCTCAATTCTATGTAATACGGAGTGTGGAGAGACATTTTTATGTCTAATTCCTTACTCAATCTTGCCAATCGAGGAAACTTATGGAATTCTTCTGCGACCCCTCCTGTTATGGAATGAAGCATGTCACCTCTCTCTAATTCTTTATCCAAATCCTCCACAAAGACCTCCCGATAATCTCGGCCTTTATTTACACCGATGACGAACTTTTCGGGAACTTCTTTAGCTTTCAACCCAACTTCTTCCTCCTCAACAGGCCTAGTTCTAACCTTGGGTCTTAAAAATTGAACCTCAAATGCATTGAGCCCAAGTTTATGAACGTCTTTGATCCCATCTTCAAGTGTTCTACCTTTACAGGAAAGTGGGATACCGCTTGGACCAAAACGTATCATATTTTTGTTTCCTCCCGAGCTCTAAAATCCATCATGCCCCACCTGATTGAGAAATGCTATATTTAAAATTAATCATTATGAGCTAAAGTTTTCCTTCTTCGATCACCATTTCTCTATAACATCCTCACTCGTGACTATTACTGCACCGAAAATCTCTTTCATATAATCCAAAGCAGACTCTTTCTTTTCTTTTGTCATCGAAGCTGTGCAGTCTTTCACCACTTTAATGTCATAATCTCTGTAGAAAGCACCAGCCGCGGTATTTTGTACGCATATGTCAGTAGTAACCCCAGTTAAGATCACTCTCTCTATCTGATGTTGTCTAAGAGTCAATTCTAAATCGGTCTTATAGAAAGAGTCGTAAAACCTTTTGGGTAATTTTCGATTAGGTAATCCTTCCAATTCTGATATGGTCTCAGATCCCTCCTCATCGTCCATCGCATGTGGCCCCCAATGTTTGATCTCTGGATCTTCTTCCTGATGCCTATCCTGAACGAAAACTTTTAGAATATCTTTCTCACTAGCAGCTTCTAAAAAGGCTTTTAGGTCCGGGACGATGGCTTCGGCATTTTCATTGCCAAGCTTGCCAGTCACGAAATCATTTATCATATCTATTACGATGACGGCTTCTTTTTTGGCGATAGTATCACGGGACTAGTTTAGTAACTGTTCTTAATTAAGTTTTTGAATGATTTACTTCTTTTAACTAGAAATCATTTTACATTTTATCAAAAAAATAATCGAAATAATATCTTTCTTCATATATCGGAATATTCTTAACTTGGTTTTCTATTACGAAAGTCTATTGAGGTAATATTCCATGAACGCGGAAAAACTGACCGAAAACGCTAAAAAAATTCTTAAAGAGAGATACTTGAAAAGAGATAAAGAAGGGAACGTCGTTGAAACACCTGAAGAGATGTTCAAAAGGGTAGCATCGGCAGTAGCAGAAGTCAATGAAAACTACGACGACGATAGAAGTGCTGAAGAGGAAGAAAAAGAATTTTTTGATGCTTTGAGCAATCTAGATTTTATTCCTAACTCCCCTACTTTGATGAATGCCGGATTGGAGTTAGGACAATTGAGTGCATGTTTTGTCTTATCTCCTCAAGATGATATGGAGAGTATTTTTCAGCAGGTCAAAAACGCCGCTAAGATATTTCAGTCAGGAGGCGGCGTTGGGTATACCTTCTCGAGATTGCGACCAAGAGGAGATACGGTAAAATCTACAGGAGGCGTAGCTAGCGGACCTGTTTCTTTTATGAAGG
>CAZRWG010000131.1:0-4538 GCA_964603805.1 uncultured Thermoplasmata archaeon | reverse complement strand
AGAGGCTCTAGACATAGCTATAAAAACGATCAGAGCCGGTGTTAGAACAAGAGATATTGGGAAGAATATTGAAAGAGTTATACAGGATAGAGGATTCAACCCTATATCTAATCTTACGGGTCATGAATTAAAACAGCATACATTACATAGCGGAACTTCAATTCCTAACGTACCGAAAGGTTGGAAGAAAATCAAGAAGGGAATGGTATTGGCTATAGAACCTTTTGCTACAGATGGAGTCGGCAGAGTTAAAGAGGGCAAGGAAGGGGATATATATATACTTCAAAAAAAGAGAAATATCAGTGGGGAGGATCTTGAATTTTACGACTGGATAGAGGATAATTTCAATAAATTGCCTTTCGCCGGAAGATGGTGCAAAAAATACGGAGAAAATTACAAAAAACTGCTCAAAAGATTAAGAAGGTTCGGTGCAGTGATGAATTATCCTGTATTAGTTGAAAAAAAGAACGGGATCATAAGTCAACGTGAACATACTGTGATAGTCACATCTAAAGGTTGTAAAGTGACCACGAAGATTTAGCTCTTTATAGGTCCCAGTAATCCTTCAAAATCTCTTTTAGATCTTCTACAGTTTCGACTATTTTTTTCTTGGGGTCGTAATCTAGGTCGCTTATCTTTTGATCGGCAGGTAATGGAACATCTACACCTAAAGTACCTATGGTGATAGCTTTCCAACCCTCGACCACTCTATGACCATATCCCGAGAGCATAAGATCGATGTATCCTGCACTGGCATCTTGTGCAATTTTTCTGCTAACCTCACCCAGATATTTAAGGCCGTTCATGTCTAAACCAAGGTCTGTCAATGAATCAGCGTGGTGAGGATCTGATCCACCATTTCTGATAAGCACATCTGGGGAGAACTGTTCCACCACAGGTTTCACTATCTCCTCTATAGCGTGATGGTAATCCGCACTATTAGAATCTCTAGGCATCGGTATATTGATCTTGTATCCCTTACCCTCTCCCTCTCCTATCTCATTAATGTATCCCCTACCGGGGTAAAGTGTTGCAGGATCCTGATGGATCGAAATGAAGAGAACACGAGGGTGTTTTTGAAAGATATCCATAGTTCCGTTCCCTTGATGAGCATCTGTATCGAATATCACTACATTTTTTCCCTGGTCTAATAGGTATTGCGCCGCAACAGCTACATCATTAAATATACAGAAGCCTTCCCCATAATCCGGCCCGGCATGGTGAAGTCCCCCCAAGTTTATAGCGAAATCCTTTTCTTCCATAGCTTTGGCGGCTTCAAGACTCCCTCCTACTATTCTGCGAGCCGCATCAGGAGTGCCTTTTTGGACAGGCGTATCCATTGTTAGAGATCCGCCGGTCTCTTCTTTTTCTTTTACTTTACTTATATATCTAGCCTCATGGACAGTTTCCAATATAGAGTCATCTACGGAAGGAGCTTCCATCACTTCAACTTTGGAATTCATCTTTTCCTCTTTTTTGACTTCTTCCACGAATCTAGAAAACCTGATCGGATTGAAAGGATGAAATTTTCCAAAACTGTACTCACAATATTTTTCATGAAAGAACAACGGTACTTTATCCATCTTTTTTCCTCCTTTTCTTTGCCTCTATATGCGCTTTTCTGAGCGGTTCTGGAACCTTATATTTACAATATTTTCTGACGAGTTCTACAGCCTTATGATGCGAAACATGATGACCCGGAGACACATATATAGGATTTTTTGCCCTATCACCTTCCAAAACGGCATGGCCTAACAACTTTTCGTTTTCTCTAACCTCAGAGATACGGTTGTTTTGATCCACTTTTTCCGTGAGTGTACCATAGAGTTTACTCTTCGCTACACCTATCGTAGGTATATTGGTTTCTACACCGAGATGTGAGGCCAAGCCTATACCCTCAGGATGTAATACACCGTTTCCATCCACCATTATTATGTCTATCTCTGTCTCGACTTTCTTCAATAGTTTAAGAAGTGGAGGTAATTCCCTGAAAGCTAAGTAAGTTGGAATATATGGAAATTCTACTTCATATTTCTCAGTATATAGACATATCTGTTCTTCTTCATCCCAGATGGAAAGAGCGCTGTAAGCAGTTGGATAAGAATAAGAGATATCAACACCGGCTATTCGTTCCGAGTTATTGAACGAATCCTGAAGAGATATCTCTTCTTTGACTTCAAACTGGATTTGCCGAAGTTTTTTCAAAGGTGAATCTGATTTAAAATCAGAGAAAAGGATATCTTTAAAATCCATCACGTTTCCATTTTTGACTGTAACGCCCTCTTTTTCAAGCATGCTTTTCTTCTTGTCTTTACCTGTAGCGAAACCGCCTAAGCTCCCATCTGACCTCACGACGCGATGGCAGGGAACCACTGGAGCATATGGATTTTGGTTCAGCATCTTTCCAACTGCCCTAGCGGCTATTTTATCGCCGAGAGCTTCCGCTAGTGCCCCGTAAGTAGAGACTTTGCCTTCAGGTATCTGAGAAACGAGGGAATAAAACTCATCTCTAAAATCTTCTATGATTTGAAGGCCTTTCATTTACCTCACCTAAATTGAGTGCCTTTTAAAATCGTTTTCGCAATTATTTCTATATATTATTTTTAACTTCGAGTAAAGTTAAATATCTTAATCCAATTTCTCAGATCTGATAAAGGATTGACTCGAGATGATAGAAAAAGGAGATATCGTGACTTTGTGGAATAAAAACGAAAAGCACCTCTGTCATGCTGATGGTGAAACCAAAAGAATACCTGGTATCGGTGTCTTGAATACTGAGAAAATAATAGGATCTGAATGGGGCGAAGAATTAGATCTTGGAAAGAAAAAATATTATCTTCTTCAACCCTCTATGAAAGATATACCTGAACTTATAGATAGAGGCGCTCAGATAGTACTTCCAAGGATCGGCGGTCTAATCTCTACATACTGCGATCTCACCTCTGGCAAGAGAGTTGTAGAAGGAGGAGCAGGATCTGGAGCGCTGACCGCAGTTCTTTGCAAGATGGTCTATCCCGACGGTGAAGTCATCACTTACGAGGTTAAGGAAAGTTCGATTAAAAGAGCTAAGAAAAATCTGGAAAAATTAGGTTTAGATGATGTCTCTACGATCAAAAAAGGTGATGTGACCAAAAGCGTAGTAGAGAAAGATGTAGATGCTTTCATTTTAGATATACCTGAGCCTTGGAAGGCCGTTGAAATCGGGGAAAAAATTTTGAAAAATGGTGCCTTTTTTTCTTCTTATGTTCCAACTATGAACCAGTTAGAGAAAATAACTAAGGAATTGAAAGCTCAAAACTACATAGACGTTAAAACTTTCGAAAACTTGGAGAGAGACATGATAGTAAAGGAGGGAGCGGTTAGACCTTCATACGATATGTTGGGTCACACTGGCTATGTAGTTATTGCAAGGAAAAAATAAAATTTTTCTTAATTATATAGACGCAATCATAACACTTATATCTTTTATTTTTATTGCCAGTTCAAGAGGTGTAAAACCATGAAAACAACGATAGGTCAATTGCTTCAGGACAAAGCCGAAGAGCATCCTGAAAAAGAAGCTGTCATATTTGAAGATAGAAGGATAACCTATGAAGAATTGAATGAAAAAGCTGAGAGGTTAGCTAACTTTTTGATGAAAAGAGGGATAGGTAGAGATGATAAGGTCGCCATCTACTTACCAAACGTTCCCGAATGGATCGTAGCTTGGTTCGCTATACCGAAGATAGGAGCCGTTGTAGTCCCTACTGATCCTTGGTACAAGGGCGGGGAGATAGAATATATGTTCAATGATTCCGATACCAAAGCTGTGATCACCACGGACGAATACGGCAAATACAACTTCTTAGAGGTACTAGAAGACAAAAAGCCTGAGTTAGACAAAGTAGAAACTCTTGTGATGGTAGATGGTGAAAGTGAAAAGTTCGAGTCTTTTTCCTTTGAGGAAGTTTATGAGAAGGGGAAGGATTGGGAAGATAACGATGAGTATCTCAAGAGAAAAGAGGAAACAGATCCCGACGACGTTACTTTCATACTTTACACTTCAGGTACGACCGGTAAACCTAAGGGTGTGATGCTGTCGCACTATCAGATAGTTAAAAATGCACACGATCAGGGCGAGATCTTAGAAACCACTAAAGAGGACAAATTGATTATCCCAGTACCTTTCACTCACTGTTTCGGCAATGTGATGAGCATCACTCTTATGACTGTTTTCGGAGGAACGATGATACCATTGGTCGACTTTGAACCTCATAAAGCTTTAGAATTGGTTGAAGAGGAAGAAGCTACGATGATCCACGGAGTACCGACGATGTTCATCAGAGAACTCGAGGCTCTGAAAGAAGAAAATTATGACACAAGCAGCCTTCGAACGGGCATAATGGCCGGATCGAGCTGTCCTGTAGAGACGATGAAATCCGTGATAAACGACATGGGATGTAACGTACTCATAACTTATGGATTGACAGAAGCATCTCCAGGTGTAACAATGACTAGAATGGACGATTCTATCAAGGACAGGGTTGAAACGGTTGGAA
>CAZRWG010000130.1:0-4554 GCA_964603805.1 uncultured Thermoplasmata archaeon | reverse complement strand
ACGCCTATCAAGCTTTAGAACTCTCTCCCGATCCGGAGAATATAAGACTCTGGGTTCATCGACCAACTTCTGAAATTCCTTGGGGAGAGGAAACTCCTATGTCTATATCTCTAAATGATGGTGTGAATCCTATAAAAGGAGCGAATGTGAGTGTCGAATTCAGTACTGGAGAGAATATAGTATATCTCGAAGATGACGGTTCTGGAGGTGATCAATCATCAGATGGTTATTATACAGGTGAATGGATACCACGAACTCTAGGTGAAGTTGAACTTCACGTCACTGCTGAACTGAACGATGGTCGAGAGATTACAAAAAATGTCACAGTAAGAGTTCGTGGTGAATCCGGCATTGCCTTATTGAATTCCCATAACAACATCTTGAGAGAGAACCAGATGACTAACAATTACCATGGTGTCTCTTTTTATAATTCATTATCTAATATAATGTCCGATAATCTAATGGTGAATCACAATCAGGCCGGTATAAGGATTTATGAGTCAAAAGACAATGAACTGAATAATCAAACTATTTCAGACAGCGAATACGGTATATTATTCGAAAGAGCCGATAGGAACTCAGTATTCGATTGTACAATCTTGGATACCTTGATGGGAATAAGGCTAAAAGATTCTAAAGACAATACATTCAGTAACAACTACTTATCTGATAATATATATGGTATCATTGTCGAAAGTTCTAACGAAAACACCTTTATTGATAATGAAATCTCTAGCAACCTCTTTTACGGGATGATACTCTATCAATCCAATAGTAATAGAGTTAAGGATAACATATTTGATGACCATTTGGCATATGGGATCTACCTTCTAGAAACAGAGGACAATTTGTTGACTGAAAACACCGTATCAAATACTAGTTTTGCTATTTTTCTTTTAGATGCTGATAGAAATAAACTTGAGGACAATCACTTATCAGACAATTTAATCAGTATATATATCAGAGATTCTGAGAAAGTTACACTGACGGAAAATACAATGATCGATGGCGGCATATATATATCTGGTCTATCTATAGAATATTGGAACACACATTTGATAGATAGTTCGAACACAGTGAACGGAGATTCTGTAATCTACTGGAAGAATATGAGGGGAGGTACAGTTCCTCAAGATGCTGGGCAGATCATATTAGCTAACTGCAACGGAGTTATCGTTAAGGACCAGGAGATCAGTGGGGGCAGCGTGGGAATTTTACTAGGCTTTTCTTCATACATCACCCTTAAGGGAAACAATGTTGAGAACTCCCTTTGGGAAGGTATCACTCTTTTTGAATCAGATGGAAACTTATTGGAAAACAATACCGCATCTGAAAACGAATTTCCAGGTATATTTCTTTCTAAATCCGATGGGAATACACTCGCTGATAACACCGCATCGAACAACAATTACGGAATCATAACTTTCGAGTCTAATAACAATAACCTCATACACAATACTATAACCTCAAACCGAGAGGAGGGTATCACTCTTATTGAATCAGATGGAAACTTATTAAAAAACAATCTTGCATCCGAAAACGAGTTCCCTGGCATCTTTCTATTTGGTTCTAATTATAATGGAATCGTTGGAAACACTTTAGAGGAAAATGGATTTGGTTTAGTTCTAGCTTACTCCGCTAATAATACTTTCACGGAAAACACTGTACTGAATAACCATCATATAGGCATTTATCTTGAATACTCCAACCAAAATACATTTAATGCCAATGACGTAGACCTTAACGAGCAGGGCATTAGTATCCTTAGATCTGATCAGAACTCTTTAACGGAAAATCTAATTTCTAATAACACTGATATAGGCATCTATATCGTGAATTCTAGTGAAAATTCGCTCTATCGAAACAAAATCATACAAAATGGAGAACAAGCCTGGGACAACGGAAACAACTCATGGGATAAAGGTGATCCTGCAGAAGATGGTGAAGGCGGGAATTACTGGTCAGACTATGATGGAGAAGATAGAGGCGACGGCATCGGTGATGAACCTTACTTGATAGAGGGTAATGAAAATCAGGATTCCTACCCATGGATGACTGAAGACATGGTTTTAGATGTTGAGGAGGAAGAAGAAAAGAATATATTAGAAAGAATTCTCGATAGAATACGGGATAAAATAGACCTACCAGATCCTCCTAGAAGGCCAGAGAGACCCGATATGCCCCAAATACCTGGATTCTCGTTTCTCCTACTAATATTTGGATTAGTTTCGGCTGTAGCTATACATCATAGGAAGAAACGTTAGATAAGCGCCGAGAAGGGGATTCGAACCCCTGAGGTGCAAAGCACCACGAGATATCTGGTCTCCTTTCGAAGAACTCCAATCTCGCGCCGTACCAGGCTAGGCTATCTCGGCATCAAGAAGCTTTCATTTCGAATTATGTAACGATAACTGATATATAATTTATTTCCATCTCTTAGGATAATCACCAGATGGTGAGAAAACCCTCTCCGATCTGAACACGATACCTTCTTCCATATCAACTATTTCTTCTACATCATAAAGAGGTCTTCCAACCGCAATCCCTTCACCTTTCATTGAGATTAGAGCTACCTGTTCATCTTTTAAGAATTTCTCCATTTCTAGAATACCTGGAGCGGCTAAGTCAGCTCCATTCAACACTGCTCCCGCTGCTGTATCTTTGATTCTCATCTGCGGAAATACAGCCAAAGCTCTTTCATAAGGCATCAATACCTCTTTCAGTTTATCTCCTCCACCATCTCTATAAAACTCGTAAGCATCCCGAAGGTCCTGAAGGATAATCATATCATCTTCAGTAAAACTACCCGCTTCGACCCTTCTCAATTCCATCATATGCCCCCCTGTTCCAAGAGTTTTACCTAAATCCTTGCACAACGTCCTGATATAAGTTCCTGATTCACACCTTATTCTCAAAAGGGCATCTCTACCTTTAAAATCCAATTTCTCTATCTCATATATTTTCCTCTTTCTCCTCTGCCTTTTCACCCCTGCGCGTAGTGGAGGTGTCTGGTATATTTCACCCTCAAATTCCTTCAATATCTTATCTAATTGTCTATTTTTTACTGCCCCATGAAATTTCATTGCTGCGACATATTCTTTAGGAACTGAGTGAAGAAGGTCGAGGAGCCTAACCGATCTACCAATTCCCATAGGAAGTACTCCAGTAACTTTAGGATCAAGAGTTCCAGAGTGCCCAGTTTTCTCATCGAAAATATCTCTTACCCAAGCTGAAACCTGATGACTCGTTGGACCCTGTGGTTTATCTATAACAACCAGGGATCTAGGGATTAAATCTTCCACAGGCCTACTATCAGGAAACTCACCCCATTCAGAGATAGTGTTAACTTTATCCTTAACATATTCCATCGCATGCACCATCGATTATCTTTTCTACAATTTGTTCCGGGCTATTTTGCTCCGAATCTATAATCATATCGTATATTGAAGTATCCCTCAAGTCAATATCATAGTAATTTTGATACCTCTTTCTTTCACTCTTTTCTCTTTTTTCAACTCTTTTTCTAAGTTTATCTTTATCTTTCTCTTTTTCTCTTTCTGCTATCCTATCTACTCGAACATCCAATGATGCTTTCAACCAAACCTTAAAAGCGTCTTTTTTAGACTTGTGTAGAAGATGTCCTGTCAATCTTCCCTCTAATATCATTCCTTCACCCGCCTTTTGAGTCATCCTGTTGTCCAATCTTCTATCGATCTCATCATTTCTTTCAGCCAAATCACTGAATTCCTCTAGACTCATATTTCTTTCTTTAGCCATCTCCCTAAAAACTTCACCAGATGATACCAATTCCATACCTGTCTTTTCAGATAATAATTTAGATGTAGTAGTGGTTCCACTCCCAGGAAGACCGCTGACAGTTATTATCATATTTTTAAAATTATCTTCACCGTTTAAGGTTCTTCCTCCTCCTTAAGCCGCTTATTGAAATCATACATCTTCAAAACGACCATCAAAACCTGAGTCAAAGGCAGCGAGACCAGCATATAAACACCTATCCACATGGGAAATGGCATAAAGCAATAAGGTAATTGGCTGCTTAAATCAACATGGAACGCCCAAGGTACTGAAAACATCGTATTAGGAAGGTCACCAATAAAGGTCCATATCCAACCAAATATAGTCAGGATAACCACCATAGTTATAGCCATAGATTTCAACTGGGGCTTGAAACTTTTCATCTGCAGCTTAGACATTTCTTCTTTTCGTTTCTCCATCTTCTTGACTTTGCTCTGCTTATTAGCTCTCTTTGCTTTCATCAATTCTTTGTTGAATTTGCTACTAATTTGCTGATTCTCTGCCATCTCGACCCAATCCATCAGTTGATCTCTGATTACTGTAGAAAACGTAATCATTATAGTTCCTGCAAGCATCAAAGTCAGAATAGGATACTGTCCTTCAAAGCCAATTATTGGGTATAATACCTCGCCTAAAGCTTTTCCCAAATCTGTTCTTAAACCTTCATCGAACATTATTAAAATAGCAAGCAGTCCCATGAATATGTAGATGAATCTCCGAATATTGAATATAGACTCT
>CAZRWG010000129.1:0-4556 GCA_964603805.1 uncultured Thermoplasmata archaeon | reverse complement strand
CTCAAAATCCAAAACAAATCAGCAAAAAAATAATAGGAAAGGGGGGTGGGAGGGTGTTATCGTTATGTATGATGTTTATCCAAGTAGGTATCATCTATATATATTTTTTCCAGATCAGCGGTACATCATCTCTCTGCTCTTTTTCGAACCCCTTTCATCTTCATCTTTTTTCCTTTTCTTTTTCTTTATCTTTTTCTCTTGAGCAGGATTCGTACCGTGGAATTTTATATCGCTCCTTTTCAGTCGGAGATATTTCTTATCTGGAAGCTCTTGGACTTCGATTATCCCCCTAGATACCAATCCTTTGACCGCTCGTTTAACTCGTGACTTTGACACTTTTAATTCTTCAGCCGTCTCTTCTAGAGTTAAAGGTCGTCCTTCCATCAATTGTTTTACTATCTTCGCCTCGATACTATCCGCATCCATCTCTATCGGCATTTTTATCACCCAAAGTAAGTATTTTTTTCTTCCTTCTCATCTTTTGAAGGTTCGACCTGTTCTAATATATCTATATTTGCTATGGTATGGTAGGGTATTACTCTTATCATTCCTTCTTCGTCATGTGAATCGTCCAATTCTATCTTGATACCGTGATGATTCCCTATCTGTATGTAACCTTTAAAGTATCCTCTGCTAGTAAGGACTTCTTCTTTAGCCGTAAAAGATCTTACCTTATAGTGAGAACCTTCCGTGAGTTGATCTTCTATATTTTTCGACATCATCAATCACCTTCCTGAGTATCTTTAATCTTTTTGATCTCTTCGCCACAATTCGGACAGGTATGACCCGTTATTATCTTCTCGCCCGAGGATAGAGAATTTATCCTTTCTACGGTCTCTCTGTATCGTTTGAGGTTCGATTCTACACTCAACTCCGTTATATGCCAAGCCTTCAATAGATCACCTTGACTTAACCTATAACCTTTCTTAGTCACTTCTCCATCATCCTCTATCGTCAATTCTTTCTCCTCTAATAACTGGAGAGCTTTCAGCTTGTTTAGATGTCTATAAACAGTTGGTTTGGTCGTATCTAACATGACGGCGAGTTCGTCCATGGTTCTAAATT
Source organism: uncultured Thermoplasmata archaeon (assembly GCA_964603805.1). Classification (GTDB taxonomy): domain Archaea; phylum Thermoplasmatota; class Thermoplasmata; order Halarchaeoplasmatales; family Halarchaeoplasmataceae; genus Natronoplasma. The sequence goes on along the minus strand of CAZRWG010000129.1, from coordinate 3,491 downwards.
TTTCAGGTTTATCTAAAAAACAATCGGTCCATAACCTGAACGGTACGCTATCATAAAGTTCCTCCTCGCTTTTTCTCCCCGAAAGATATCCAATATCAAGAAGAAAGTCTTCTAGTATCTCATCTAAATTGTTTGATACCTTAGGTCTATGTTCCGCAATCTGTATTTTGAAATCCATCAATATTACATTAAAGGTAGGCATATAATCATTTTGGATTCTTTCAACCATAAGTAAGAGTAAAAGTTTATATACAGTCTCGAAAAAATGGGATACGATGTCTGAAAAATCGGAAGTGTTAGTGAAATTCTTTGCCAGCGCCCGAGATATCGTTGGGAAAAAGGATCTCGAAATGGAGATCGAAAACAATTCTAAGGTTGAAGATGTTATGGAGACTATCTTCAAAGAATATCCAGAACTTGAGGAGATGGAGGACCAATTACTCATCTCAGTAAATAAAGACCGTACTGAAAAAAATGAATTACTCAAAGATGGAGATGAAATAGCTGTGATGCCGCCGGTGACCGGCGGATAGAACTATTTTATCTATTCAATAATCTTTACTTCATCTCCGTCCATCTTAACTTTCAATAAAGACTTTATTTCCAGACCAAGTTCTTCTTCTAATCTTTCTTTAGTTCCGACTTTTTCGAAGACAACCATGACATCACATATGTTCACTTCGAGTTCCTGTAAAGTTTTGATGATGCTTTTCAAAGTTCCTCCTGTACTCAAAACGTCGTCTATAAGAAAAACATTATCGCCCTTCTCTACGAAGTTAAGGTACATCTCACTTTCAGAATAACCCGTAGATTTGGATATAGGTATTTCATTGTCCAATCCGTACTTCCTTTTCCTTATGAATTTGTAAGGCAGACCGGTCTCCATGGAAAGTGCAGCAGCTAGAGGAAACCCCATGGACTGAGCGGTTAAAATATAATCACATTTTAAATCCGCTCTTTCTTCAACAGCTTTTACAACTTCGTGTAGTAAGTCCTGTTCAACGAGAGGTAAACCGTCTGAAAGAGGATGTATAAAATAGTGGTAATCATCCATTTCGACTACTGGACACTCTTTAACCGACTTTTTTAATTTTTCAAGCATCATTCCACCTTCGAAATCAAGTCTTTAGCTTTTTTGTTCGCTTTCCTTATTATCTTATCTTCCTCCTCAACTTTTCTATCCTTCATCACTATTTTACCGTCAATAATAACATCCGTTACTGAAGACCCGCTCATGGAATATATAAGATTCGATTTAGGATTATGGTCAGGCGTACCTTTAACGTCTTTCTCTACCAAAATCAGATCTGCTGCCATACCTTCTTCGATCTTGCCAGAGTTCATACCTAAAGCTTCGGCACCCTTTTCCGTGAGCATTTCATAAGCTTCATCCGCATTCAATAAAGTAGCGTCTCCAGAAATCTTCTGTTGGAGTGCGGCCGTTTTAGCCTCTTCCAACATATCTAGATTGTTGTTAGAAACGCAACCGTCTGTTGCGAGTGTTACTTTCACTCCTTGTTCCTTCATCGATTCGTAATCCATGGGTTTACCGACTCCTAGTTTCATATTGGAGGAAGGGTTATGACTGACCGAAACTTCTCTCTCAGACAAGAGTTCATAATCTTTATCTTCTAACCAAACGCAGTGTGCAACTGTCGTCCTTTCATTCAAAAGACCAGATCTATCCAAATACTCTGTAAAATAGAGATCTTGTTCTTCTTTAAAATCATCTCTTTCTTTTTTCGTTTCGGCTAGATGAGTGTGGATCATCAGATTGTTTTTCTCGGCAAAATCTGCAGACCATCGAAGACCTTCCTCTGAGACGGTGTAAACTGAATGTGGCCCTACGGCTGGTTCGACGAGATCTGATTTTTCAGCATATTCAACAAATTTTCTCGTAGCCTCTTTCTCCTGTTCGAGTTTTTCAGGGTCGTTCTGATCTATCAGACCGTAACTCAGAACCGCTTTCATGCCCATCTCTTCTACAGCGTCCAAAGCTGATTCCATAAAGAAATACATGTCGTTAAAAGCTACTGTACCTGTTTTGATCATCTCAAGACAGGCTAGTTTTGTACCCCAATAGACGTCCTCCTCAGTGAGATGTTCTTCTAAGGGCCAGACGATATTGGGCCAAGCGTCCCAAAATTCCCTATCATCCGCTACACCTCTAAACAAGCTCATAGCAGCATGCGTGTGAGTGTTAAAAAATCCAGGAGATAGATATTTGCCTTCACCCTCGATAACCTTTTCAGCTTCCTTTACCTGACCTATCCTTTTTATCTCCCCATCATCTATCAAAACGTCTTTTTTTCCCTTTTTACCTATAATCTCAACATTTTTTATTGCGGTGGCCATAATCATCATCTCCTTCTCAAGAATCTGATAAGAATTTCCTGCACTTTACCCCAATTGTTTTTAGCCGTGTCAACTATCTCTTCATAATCTACCTTCTCATCTTTAATTCCATGAGCGTAGTTGTCTACAGTAACCAAAGCAGCATACTTCAAAGCGGCCTCCTTACATAGCGTAGCTTCAGAAGCCATGGTCATTCCGACTAAATCACCGAACTGTTTAAGTATCGCAACTTCCGCCCTTGTCTCCAATCGGGGTCCTTCAGTCTGAACGTACACTCCGCCAATATTTACGTTATCATAAGCCGACTCTTTAGCAGATCCTATCAATTGATCACGAATAACCTGTGATAATTCTGGTGTCACGTGTCTGATTTTCTCGTTGTAAAAGGTTATAGGATCCCAAAAGTTGACATAATCTTCCGGTATAGAGATAGATGGAACTGTGATCTCTTCACTTAAAGCTCCCGATGAACAGATTCCTATTATCTCGTCTACTTCTTTCTGCAACGCATAAATATTAGCTCTATGATTTATGCGGTGTGGGGGGATCGTATGATCCGGTCCATGTCTCATCAACAACATTATCTTTTCCTCTTCCAACCTGCCTTTGAACAGAGGTGAAGAGGGCGTACCCCAAGGTGTGTTGATCTTTTCAGTTTCTTTTATCTCGAATTCATCCCAATCTCTGAGCGCAGTTCCTCCAATCAGACCTATCCGTGACATCGAATCACTCTGCGAGAGTGGTTTACCGAATTTTAATATTTTTGCTTATTTCAATCCGAAAGCTATTTTAACTCACTTCCCTTATAATGTATAACGGTGATAAGATATGTTAGCAGAATTTTCGATAATACCTCTAGATAAGGGGGTGAGTCTTAGTGAATATGTTTCTAAAGTTATAGATATTGTAGACACGAGTGATTTGGATTATAAGTTGACTCCCATGGGGACAGTCGTAGAAGGAGATTGGGATGAAGTCATGGATTTGATCAGTGACTGCCATAAAGAGATGAGAAAATATTCAGATAGAGTAGAGACCAAGATAATAATAGACGATAGAAAGGGATCGGACAATAGACTGACAGGAAAGGTCAAGTCCGTAGAAAAAAGATTAGGTAAAGAAGTCAACAAATAAGA
>CAZRWG010000128.1:0-4618 GCA_964603805.1 uncultured Thermoplasmata archaeon | reverse complement strand
CCTTCTCCTACTTCGAATTCGACTACGTCGTCTTCTTGCAGAAAATTAGCATCTTCTAGATCGCTGCGATGCACAAATAAGTCTTCATCGCCTTCTTCTGGCTCTATAAAACCGAAGTTCTTCATATCATTGAAGAATTTTACTTTTCCTCTCATCTTTAGTTCACCTCCTTCATGTTTATCACTAATGCCATCCGGACCACTTCCTTTTATAGTTTTGGTAAAGTTTGAATTGTATGCGAGACGAAAATGCATTAATCATAACGGTATTATAAAACGAAAATTTTTTATTACAGGAAAGAATAAGTTTGTCTCGCGGAAGGAGGATCTATATGAGAATTAAATTAGATAGTAAAAACGATGCTCTTTACTTCCGATTGTCTGAAGAGAGTGTCGTTGAATGCGAAGAGATATCTGAAGGCATCATATTGGACTATGATGAAGAAGAGAAGGTCGTAGGGATAGAGATATCCAACAACGGTGGTCCATTATCAGAAAAGGAGTTGTCGAATATAGAATTCGAACTTCCAATAAATTGAATCTTTATAGATGACTTTCCAAGAGATTGTAACAAGAGATTAATCAAGGGTTAGTATGTATTATTTATAATAGTTGAGAGCCTAATTTACTAGCACTATGAACCCAGATTTTTTATCTTACCTATCTCGTTTTAATAACTATGAATTTGAAAATAGATCCAACTTTGTTTGAACCGAAAGATTTGGGGGAAAAAACTACCATTTTGAATATGGAACATGAAGAGGCGGTAGAGTATGTTAGAAGTGTATGCGAAAAGCATGGCTTTGGTATACCAGTCGAATTTTCACCGTCGGACCTTTTAAACAAAAAGGTCGAAGCCGATAGAGATCCTTACTATGTGCTCGGAGCGTGTAACCCAAAGGTCGCAGATGAAGCTCTCGAACAAACGATGAAACTAGGTGGACTTTTTCCATGTAATATGGTTATCTGGGAAGAGGAACCCGGTAGACAGAGAGTTTATCATCTTTCGATAATGAGAGTCGCCAGATTGATCGGTATAGCTCCAGATAACGAAGAATGGGAGAAAATAGTTGAAAAAACTGGAGATCTCGTTGATTCCGTGTTTGAAGAACTTGAGGAGGACTAATTAAATAAAAATTTCTACATAGCTCTTCCAAAAGAAGTAAATATTGACATAGCATAAAGTAGTGTAGTGGTAAATACGCTCGATATAAACCCTCTAAGAGGATACAGTAAAAACGAAAAAATGGGATTCATAATTTTTTCAATCGGAGTCCTACTTCAAGTATTAACATTTTCTATGGCAGTAATAATTTTCTTAAATCCTGGATCTGTAGAGGGGTTCTCTAGATTAGTAGATGTTGGAGGAGGAGTATTGAGTAGGATTATCATGGCCATGTCACTCTTTACCTCTTTGATCTTATTAGCTGCGATGGGTATCATCGGTGGTTTGATAGGAAAATACGGTATTGAATTGAGCAGACATAGATCTCCCGAAGGTCTAGGGGATGAATGATAATTAATTTTTCATTCTTTCTTTTTAGATTCTATTAACTCAATTGTTTCTTGAATCTCGTAAGGTTGAACCACCAATAGATCACCTTTTTTCGCCATCTCGAATCCCGATTTGATCGATTCGAACTCATCGAGTATCACCTCTACACGATCCTCAGGCAATCCTGCTTCTAATACACCCTGTTTTACAAATTCAGCAGTTTCACCAATTTTGCGATAACGTGGATCGGCGTCATTTATTATTACTCTATCGTATATTTTGCCAATACCTCTCCCAAAATCGATTATATCTTGAACTTCTCGATTTCCAGTACCTTGGCAAACCACTATCTTCTCACCATCTGTCAAGTCATCTAGTATCTCAGAAAGTGCCTCCACAGCAGGTCTGTTATGTCCATAATCTATCATAACCTTGATCTCACCTACATCCATTATATTCATCCGACCTGGATTTTGACTAGTCGATGGTTGAAAGCTCAAAAGGCCGTTCTTTATGGACTCAAGCTCTATATCTAAAGCGAAACAGGAAGCAACGGCAGCTAAAGAGTTCAAAACATTAAAAGTTGCTTTACCCTCAAAAGTTATCGGTATATCAGAAACTTCGACAACGTTCCAAACGTTCTCCTCTCTCTTTATCACTACGTTCTCTTTCTCTACAGTTACGACAGTACCACCTTCAGAGATATGTTCTCTTACTGGTTCTATACTAGGATCTTCAGAAAAGAGTATCGAATCTGAGTGGATTACATCTTTGAATTTAATTACATTTGGATCTTGAGCGTTGAGAACAGCCTTCCCTGACGGCTTAACGGTTTCGACTACAATTCCTTTTACGTGAGCCATATCCTCTATGGTTTCTATTCCTCGTTCACCTAGATGGTCTCGCGTTACGTTTAGAAAAACTCCAACGTCACTCTCTTCAAATCCCAGACCTCTTCGAAGTATCCCTCCTCTAGCGACTTCTAGCACCACATGGTCTATATTCTTTTCTTTAAGAATAAATTTCGCACCCTGTGGACCACTGAAATCCCCTTCTTTTAAGAGATCATTGCCGCGAAACAGACCATCAGTACAAGCGATGCCTACTCCCTTACCATCCATCTTCAAAATATGTGATATCAATCTAACAGTGGTAGTCTTACCATTGGTTCCCGTTACCGCAACGATAGGTACTGTACTTTCGGCTCCGGGAGGAAACAACATATCTATGACAGGTTTTGCCACGTTTCTTTTTTCTCCTTTATATGGATCAAGGTGCATTCGGAACCCGGGAGCAGCATTGACTTCTATTATACCTCCATTGTTTTTATTTATCAACTCTTTAACATCGGGGACTATCAGATCTATACCCAATACATCTAATCCGATGATATCTGCGATTCTCTCAGCCATTATCTTGTTTTTAGGATGTACTGATCCTGTCACGTCTGTAGCGCTCCCTCCCGAACTTAAATTCGCTGTAGATTTAAGGTACAATTTTTCCCCTTCCTCTAGAACCGTATCTAAAGAAAAGTTATTCTGTTCTAAGATTCTCTTGGTCATATGATCAACTTCAATTTTCGTCAAGGTCTTCTCATGACCTATTCCTCTTCTAGGGTCACTGTTCAATTCATCGATCAATTCTTGTATAGTTGATTCTCCATCGCCTCTAACAAACGGAGGATCTCTCCTTGAAGCTGCAACAAGCTTTCCATCTATAACCAGTAATCGATGGTCAGAACCTATCAAATATTTTTCTATAATTACAAGAGGATGTATACGTTTTGCTTCCTTGAAAGCCCTTTTTAATTCCTCACTATCTTCCACTCGAGAGGATATACCTCTTCCATGATTCCCTATATTCGGTTTTACGGCAACTGGGTAACCTAAACTCTTAGCCAATTCTAAGGCTTCCTCCTGATTTCTAACTGTTTCACCACGGGGAACAGACATTCCAGCTTCTTCTAAAATATCTTTAGTACGCTTTTTCTCATCTGCTATCTCCATCCCGATAGCAGAGGTTTTATCAGTCATACTAGCTTGTATCCTTCTTTGATTTTTACCGTGCCCTAGTTGAATATAACTGTGTTCGTTGAGCCTTATGTGCGGTATACCTCTATCGGAGGCCTCACTAACAATAGAGTCTGTCGTAGGACCTAGCATATTGCTGTCTCGGATGCTCTTCAATTTTTTTATTATATCATCTATATTCGGCTGCTCACCTCTAGTTAGCGCTTCAACGAGGTTGACAGCTTCTCTTCCCGCTTCGATACCTGCGTCTTCATCTCTATACCGGTAGACGATCTCGTAGACTCCCTCTTCGTTGGTACTTCTAGTCTTACCAAATCCAACTTCCATATTGGCTAGACTTTGTAGTTCCAGAGCTAAATGTTCTATTATATGTCCCAAAAAAGTACCTTCTTCCACGCGTTCTAGAAACCCACCTTTGTATCCTCTACTACATCTGTGTTCCTTAAGTGTGGGCATAAGTGATTTGAGCCGTTCTGTGAAACCGGGGATCTCATTCGACGGCCGGTTCTTAAATTCTTCTAAGTCAACCTGCATGTAGATTGCTTGATATCGACTAAAATAATTGGGGCCTCTTAGCGCTCTTATCTCGTTTATTTCCATATAAATCCCTCACTCATTAAGATTGATTGTTTAGGTTCAAATAAGATGAACACCCTTCACCCTTAACATTAAAAAGGTGTTTCTTAAACACATATATGGTTAGAGTTTGTAATAAACATTACCTTTCTACTGATATCTATAATACTCAGGATCACATCAAGTCCTTTTTTACAAAAACTTTTAATAGGAAGCGAGTTGATATATAATCAGAGGGTTAGAAAGAATGTCGGATGAGGTCATAAAGGACCTGAATAAGGATCATCTTGACGAATGGTTCCATTCAAATCTCCAGGAAATACAGAAGGATCACGGTGGAAAATTCATAGCACTCTTAGATTCTGGTGAAACCATAGTGAAAGAGCAATACTTAGAATTGTTAAAAGAGTTGAAAAAGAGAGACATAGATTCAGAATCTGTTACAATAACTAACGTACCGACCAAAAAGGAGTAAAAGTAAGATATAGTATTTTTGGGTCTAGATCTGAATGTCCCTT
>CAZRWG010000127.1:0-4623 GCA_964603805.1 uncultured Thermoplasmata archaeon | reverse complement strand
AAGCTCTACTCAAATAAAAAAGAAAAAGACATCACGAGTCCTGTCCAAAGTAATGATTTTTGGAAATTTTACCTCAAGGGGTTCGAACCTAGAAGAGGGAGAAATAATAATTCGGTACCTATTGAACAGCGCAAGCCTCCAGGTATCATTCTAGGAGAGAATATCACCGAGGTAGAGAAGAGGAGTACGAGAGAAGTTGTGAAAAATATCTGTAGATGGCAGGGGAAAGATCACTTCCTGGCAGAGTATGCTCTATGGGCAAGGATGAGTTATTTCAGCAAAATTTTCCCCCAAGCTAAATTCCTTCACATCCTTAGAGATGGAAGAGCGGTAGCTTCCGAATACAAAAAGATGATCGAAAAAGGGGTATATCCAGAAAGCGATGAGATCGAGTGGTGGCTCAGCGGCTGGCCTAAGGAATGGAGAGAAGAGTTCAAAGAAAATTATGGTTCACTTTTAACATTCTGTGTTTTCCAATGGAAGTTCATCTTAAAAATGATATGGAGAGATGCGAACGATATATCCAAAAAACGGTACATGGAAGTCATGTATAAAGATATTGTAGAAGAACCTGAGAAAACCTTTTCAAACATCTTGGATTTTTACGACCTAAAATGCAACAGCCGTATAGAAAGATACTTGGAGAGAAAAGAACTGGAAAATATGAATCAGAGGTGGAGAGAGGAATTAGACGGTAAAGAGAAGGAACATCTAGATCAGATAATTCATGAAGAAGAATATCTCAAAATCTTGAATCATGAGTAAACAGGTCTTATGCACTACGAATTTGGGATAGGTGAAGATCACAGGTTTTAAGTCTTAAGTTATTACTGTTAGAGTACCCATTAAAGACGATAATCCAGTTTTAGCCATCTCTGAGGAAAAAGTTCCACTAGGTGGAGTTCTCTATTGAGATTAAAATACCATCTCGCCGTTTACGAAGGATTGAGTCCTCTCATCCTCAGGTTCTTCAAAGATTTTTTCTGTCCTATCCTTTTCGATTATCTGACCATCGAAAAGAAAAGCTGTAGTTGAAGAAATCCTCTCAGCCTGAAATAGATTATGAGTTACCATGATCACAGCAGCGTTTTTCTCTTCAAGATACCATTCTACAGCATCTTCTAGAACACCGATGTTATAGGGATCTAGGTGCGCAGTAAATTCGTCAAGAAGTAAAACATCGGGTTCGAATACTGTTGCTCTAGCGAATGCCATCCGCTGTAATTCGCCACTAGACAACGTCGTTGCTTTTCTGTCGGAGACGTCTAACAGACTAACATGTTCTAACGCATCAGAAACCTTCTTTTCGATATCGTCATTATCTCTTAGACGTAAAGGATAAGCTACGTTATCCCAAACGCTTTTCATCAGGGGATATGGTTTTTGAGAGAGTAAAGCCATCCTACGCCTTGCTTCAAGATCACAATCGTTCCCAAATTCCAAACATTTATCCATAAAATAGATTTTACCACTATCGGGTTCAAGAAGTCCGTTCAAGATCTTCAGAAGAGTGGTTTTTCCTACACCGCTCGGTCCTATTATCGCCAACAATTCTCCTTTAGATACCGATATAGATAGGTCTTCGAGTACGGAATCGTTGTCAAAACTTTTGCAGACACCTTCTCCTCTCATCGCTATCCCACTGTTCACATCTTCACCCCCTTATCTTGATAGCGTTTAAGAACGAAGAAAACAAGTAAGGCTACCGAAAGTAATATCGCTCCTAGCATCAAAGCGTATTCGAAGTTACCTCGCCTGGTTTCCAACACGATAGCTGTAGTCAAAACCCGGGTGTGCCATCTTATGTTGCCTCCCACTATTATAACAGCACCGACTTCGGCGATAGCTCTTCCGAAACCTACCATTATTGCAGATATCACTCCGACTCTCGCCTCATTAAGGACCGTTTTAGCGGTCTGCCAACGATCCGCACCAAGAGTCATAGCGGTCTCCTTAGCATCCTTAGCGACTTCTGAGATAGATGACATCGTAAGTCCAGTTACTATCGGAAAAACGAGAACCATCTGAGCTAAGATCATAGCTGTGGGAGTGAAAAGAAGGTTAAGAGAACCTAGGGGGCCTTCTCGGGAGAGCATTAGATAAATGATGAGGCCTGCCACAACAGGAGGAAACCCGTATAGAGTGTAAGTTACAGTTCTGATCACTTCTTTACCTCTAAATTTTCCGAGTCCCATTATCGTCCCTAAAGGAACTGCCATCAAAGAAGCTAAGAGCGTAGCAGATACTGAAACAAATATCGACAACAATGTAACGTGTAGTATGTCGCTAGCCATATTTTTATCACATCATGCATTTGCGGTGAAAAGTTTTTTCTCCTCTACAGTGTAATTATCTATCATCTCCTGTACCTCATCAGTGATAATCCATTCGGCAAATTCTTCGGCTAGATCAAGTTGTCTAGCTTGATTCACAGGTATAACCCCATACTGGTTGATCAGAGCTTCATCTCCTTCAACATGTCTATCTAAATCATTTATCTCATTCTTCATAGCTATATAAGTTCCTTCATCTGTTAAGGTGTAAGAGTTCCGTTCATCTGCAAACCTGAGAGTATCTCCCATACCCTGCCCTAAAGAATTGTACCAGTCCGAATCCGGAACATCTATCTGATCTTCATAATCGAAACCTGCGTTTTCCCACAGTTCTATTTCTTTGAAGTGGGTTCCTGAATCGTCACCTCTAGAACAAAACATTGACTCATTCTCATAAATTCGGTTGAGAGCTTCATCGGTATCACTCAATCCATTCGATCCTGCAGGATCGTTTTCTGGACCTACGATGACGAATTGATTGTACATGACCTCATATCGGTATTCTCCGTGACCATCATCCACGAATTTTTCCTCACGCTCGGGAGCGTGAACCAACAGAACGTCAGCATCTCCTCTCTTACCGAGTTCGATTGCTTGTCCCGTACCCATCGCCATAATCTTGACACTTACTTCATGCTCTTCTTCAAAATGGGGAATTATCTCATCGAGAAGTCCGGAATCATAGGTACTGGTAGTGGTCGCCAAAACTAATTCATCTTCAGACGTTATTCTCCATGTTATTATTCCAGCAGTTAACAAGATGATCGCAGTAATAACCACGAAGATCTTTTTTGTATTGCCATCACCGAACCAGGACATTATGCTTTAGTAAACATATTGAGTATAAATATATTTTGATATCTTCATTACCAGTAAGTCAGTAATTATTTATACTCAAAACAAGCATCCTTTCAAAGACTAAAGGTGGTATTATCAAGTTGATAAAAAATGCTGAGATCCATGCGCCGGAAGATATTGGATGTAAAGATATTTTGATATGTGCAGGAAAGATCACATCTATCAAAGAAAATATCGATCATGAACAACTAAGTTCTTTCGAAGAGAACAAAAATATCGACGCATCTAGTTTAATAGCTATCCCTGGATTCATAGACCATCATATCCACTTCAACGGTGCCGGTGGAGAAGGAGGTCCGAAAAACAGAACTCCTCCTTTACAGCTCACTGATCTGACTAGAGGAGGTATCACTTCCGCTGTAGGGCTCCTTGGAGCCGACGGAACTACCCGCTCACTCAAAGATCTACTCATGAAAGCTAGAGCTCTGGAAGATGAAGGGATAAGTACTTGGATATACACTGGGGCTTACCAGATACCTTCTCCAACGATAACCGAGGATATTATGAGCGATATAATCATGATAGACAAGATCATCGGCGTCAAGATATCTGTTTCAGATCACCGGTCTTCTCACCCAACGGTTGAACAACTAAAGAAGATAATATCAGATGCAAGGATCGGAGGGATGCTTTCAGGTACAGCAGGAATAGTCAATGTCCATGTGGGAGATGAAGAAAGCGGTCTCAAGTCCCTCCTAAAGGCCATAGAAGATACTGACATCCCGATTGAGCAACTAGCTCCTACGCACGTCAATAGAAACGAAAAGCTTCTCCAACAGGCTGCAGAGTTCGCCAAAAAAGGAGGATATATCGATATAACGGTAGGAGAATCATCAGATGAACCGGATAAAGGACCAAGCAGAACGGCAAAAAAACTGATCGATGGTAACGTACCCATAGACAAGATAAAGATGAGTACTGATGCCGGAGGGAGCCTTCCGAAATTCAACGAGGAGGGAGAACTAGTGGACATGAAATCTGCTTCTCCCATCCATCTAAAGAAAGAGTTCAAAAAGATGGTACTAGAAGAAGGTATCTCTATTGAGAATGCAGTTAAAGTTACCTCAACTAATATCGCTAAACAACTGAAACTCAATAGCAAAGGAAGGATCCAAGTAGGAAAAGATGCGGACCTACTTCTCCTAAATAGGGAAAACTTAGAATTAGAATATGTTCTTGCCAAGGGAGAAATCATGGTCGAGAACGGAGAACCGATAAAATTTGGAACTTATGAATGAATCTTCCACCGCTCTAAACATCTTTGGAAAATTGGATATAACCGTACAACATTATGAGACCCGAGAGAGTTATCATTAGAGGGACTATCACTCGGGGATGAACACCTATGTGAGCTCTAAAAAAGAATGCGACTTCGGCTTGAATAAAAATCAGTATGAGCCACATTCCCACGAGTATGCTGATCAGACCTTTC
>CAZRWG010000126.1:0-4623 GCA_964603805.1 uncultured Thermoplasmata archaeon | reverse complement strand
AAAATGAAGGCGGGTCCGGAGGAGGAGAAAAGAGTAAGCGCCTTGCAAGCAAACCATACTCTTTAACTCCCCCAAGACCCAGTGATGCTAAATTTGAAAGCGCCCCGGACGGGATTTGAACCCGCGTCGCAGCCTCGACAGGGCCACATGATCGGCCACTACACTACCAGGGCAATTTCGGGAAATACCAAACAGTATGAGTTATTAAAGTCTTACTGTTCGACCCCTCGTAGACCTGCCAAAGATATAAAAGCATCTCCCCTCTTCCTATCTAGATATCAGATATGAAATCCTTCCTCAAATTGATGAGGCCTCTAAACTGCCTGATATCTTCGTTTAGTGTGCCGATTGTCATGATAACTTTACTCGGCACAGATTTCATTTACTATCAAGTTTTGCTCTATACCGTTATCGGAATGTCCGTGGTCTTCTTTTTTACAGCCGCCGGGAACACTCTTAATGACTATATGGATAGAGAGACCGACAAGATCAACCACCCTGAAAGGCCTATTCCTTCGGGCAATATAAGCCCTAAAACTGCTCTAGTATACTCTACTGTCATGTTCAGTATAGGCATAATGCTATCATTCTTATTGGAACGTTGGATACCTCAGATCATAGTTATATCCGCTGTGCTCCTAATGGTTGCTTATGAAACGAGATTTAAAAAAGAAGGTCTAGCAGGAAATATTATAATCTCTACCCTGACTGGCATGGTGTTCGTATTTGGAGGGTCGATCTATGGAGAACTATCCCTTCCCACTTTACTAGGACTACTAGCTTTCCTAGCGACGGTTGGAAGAGAAATTGTTAAGGATATACAAGATCTCAAAGGTGACATAAACAGAAACACTTTTCCTATGAAGGTCGGTTCTAAAAAGGCTGAAATGACTGCTGTAGCTTTCATATTAGGTGGAGTCATATTATCTCCATTCCCTTATATTTTGAATTTGCTTTCTATTTATTATTTGGGAGTCGTGATCGTTGCAGATGCAATATTTATATATTCCCTCCTATTACTTAAATCACCAAAGAAATCTCAAAGATTCATAAAATTTGCTATGGTGGTTGCTCTGATAGCATTTCTCACTGGAGGATTAATATGAATGTGCTTGATTACATACTCGACAAAAAAGATGAAAAAACACTTCATATGGGTCTTATAGATCCTGACGAACAAAGCCCTAAAGAGTCAGGTAGATTGGCTCGAGCTCTTGATGATGTTGGATCAGATGCTATAATGGTTGGTGGCTCGACAGGAATCACTCAAGAAAATCTAGATAAAACGGTAAAAGAGATGAAAAATGTAACTGATCTACCTATAATACATTTTCCAACTGAAGCTGGAGCTATCTCGTCACATGTAGATGCCATATATTTCATGAGTATGCTCAACTCAAAAGATCTTAACAAGGTTATTGGGGAGCAAGTTGTAGGGGCTCCTCACATCAAAAAATTAGGTATCCAGCCCCTTCCCATGGGATACGTGGTAGTGGAACCGGGTATGACCGTTGGAGAAGTTGGAAAAGCTGATCCGATTCCCCGTGATGATCCACAAAGAGCTGTTAGTTTTGGATTGGCTGCCCAGTATTTAGGCATGAAATTGTTCTATTTAGAAGCTGGATCCGGCGCTCCTGAGCCAGTGCCTCTTGAAATGATAAAAGCCTGCAAGAAAAATCTTGATATCCCCTTGATAGTTGGAGGAGGAATAAGAGAACCTGAACAAGCTAGAAAGATATCACAAGCGGGAGCTGATGTGATCGTAACGGGAACTGTACTTGAAGAAGCTTCAAACCTAAATCTTAAACTCAAAAAGCTGATAGAAGCCTTGAAAGATATTTAAATATGGAAAATACTGTCTTGGTATCGGAAAGAGGGTTAAGATCTCTCCTGTACCGTTTACCCAGTCTTAAAATTCAAATTCCTTTAATCGCGATACTCTCTCTTCTCTATGTTTTTCCTTTCCCTCTTGATGATATTTGGACGTATATAATCATAATCAATATAGTTTTCATCCCAACTCTAATCTCATTTTTCATGCTCCCATATTTGAGATCCTACAAAGTTCGGATGAATCTTAGACAGTCAGGCTGCATAGCGCTGATATCTTTATTGTCTAGCGTCATTCTTTATTGGATGTTGATCTCTCTAGGCCACTCTTTTGAGGTTTCTCTCATCATATCTCTCGCGTTTCCGGTCTCTATTAGATTTATAGCGATAACTGGAGCCTTTCAATATGATATAAAAAAGTCTTTGTTTCCTAGTCTTATTCAATCATTCCTACCGTTACCATTTTTTCAGATATTTTATCAAATAGATATTTGGAATATTTCAGCATATCTGATTACACTTTTGGTAGGTTTAGGACTCATCTTAATTTTGATACCATTCATCAACAAACCTTTCGAAAAAGATTTTGGGACTCCCACTCTAAAAGTCGTCAATCTGATCATCAAAACTATTCTCGGAGAAGGGAAAAGAGAATTAGAAGAATTCTTCGGAAATCACTCGGTCTTAGGCGATATCGACTATACGATTTATTCATTTAGGACCAAGGAAGAAAATCAGTATAAGGCTTTGTTCGTGATCCCTGGGCTTCATCCTGGTCCATTAAGAGGACTTGGAGGGTCTAGATTATCTAATATATTATCTGAGGAGTTAAAGGATTATGGAGATATCTTTACCTTTCATGCACCTTCCACTCACACCTTAAATCCTGTTAGAGAAGATGACTGTAGAAAACTTCCAGAATCTATAATAAAAGATTTGAAAGGGTTAAATTATTCAGACAGAGCGAGTCAATTTATCAGAAAAGATCAAGATGGTATTGTTGGAGTTCAGAAGTTTGGAGATAGTGTTTTTACAAATCTTTCTCTTTATCCAAAGACGGCGGAAGATGTACATGCTTCCGTCGGAAAGATAATATCTTTGATTGGAGAAAATAAGGGCTTTTCTGAAGTGGGTGTTGTAGATTCTCATAACTCTGGGGAAAGAAGAGTGAGTAGCGTATTTTATCCTACCAAGAGAACTAAAAGGATAATTAATCTCGCTGATAAGATCTTCAATGAGGCTAAGGGATTAGAGATGAATAACCTTAAAATGGGAGCATCTTCTCGAGGAGGATATGATGATGTTGGTATCGCGCTAGAGGGGATCAAGGTAGCGGTCTTAGAAGTAAGCGAGCAGAGAAGTGCACAGATACTGATAGATGCTAACAATATGAGAAAGGGATTAAGAGGAAAAATACAGGATGGTATAGAAGATTTAGTCGACATCTCAGAGGTACACACTACGGATACTCATGAAGTAAATACGCTGTTGCACAGTCACCAACCATTAGGATCAAAGATATCATCTGATAGGTTGATCGAAGATATTAGAGAACTTATAGAGGAGGCCATAAATGATTTAGAACCGGTAGAAGTAGATGTCAAGACCAATACCCTTGAAGATATGGAGTTGATGGGACCTTTAAATACGGGTAGATTGAATGCTGTTTCCGAAACAATTGCTAGCACAATCCCATATGCTTTAATATTGACATTTTCCTTTCAACTCCTACTAACTCTCTTTATTTTCTCGGTTGTTTGGTGAAAACAGTTATATATTTTATCTAATTCTTTTTGGAGCGAAGATTTTAGCCCGGTGGTGTAGCGGTCAATCATATGGGCCTTTGGAGCCTGTGACGACGGTTCGAATCCGTCCCGGGCTATCTATAAATTATCTTTCAAAGAGGGTTTCGAGATGGATTCAAATGAAGAACCATGGTATGAAGATGAGGAATTCTGGAAGGACTCTCCATTCAATATAGATGAGATAAAGAGAGCTCCGAAGGAAATCGATAAAATCGAAACTCTAGCGGATCTAGATCCGGATATGAAAATACTTGATCTTTGCTGTGGCGTGGGGAGACATTCTATCGAGCTAGCAAAAAAAGGTTATGATGTAACCGGGGTAGATTTAACAGAACATTATATAGAAAAAGCTAGAAAGAAAGCAGAGAAGGAAGAGCTTTATATCAAATTCATAAGGAATGATATGAGGAACTTCAAGAGAAAAGAGAATTTTGATGTAATCTTAAACTTATTCACTTCTTTTGGTTTCTTTGAAGATGAGGAGGAAAACATCAAGGTTCTAGAGAATATCTATAAATCTTTGAGATCCGAGGGTAAGTTTGTTTTAGACGTTATGGGCAAGGAGATATTAGCACGTATATTCAAGAAGAGAGATTGGTCTGAGACTGATACAGGGGTCAAATTGGAGGAAAGAAACTTCAAAAAAGATTGGTCTTGGATGAAAACCAGGAGAATACTGATTACGGATGAAGATCGAAAGGAGTACAATATATCTCATTGGGTCTATTCCGCTAAAGAATTGAAAGATATGTTGAAACATGTTGGATTTTCCTCGATAGGAGTTTATGGTAATTATGACGGTGAACCTTACGACGAAGAGGCGGATAGATTGGTCGTAGTAGCCCAAAAGTGATAAGATTAAGAGTAATATATATCATATGTTTTCTTATTAAATTACTTTCTATTTAGATAATTATATGATTTTATTTTCCTTCAAGTCTAAAATAAAATACTTTATTTTCATTAATGCTAAATCAATAAACTAAAA
>CAZRWG010000125.1:0-4640 GCA_964603805.1 uncultured Thermoplasmata archaeon | reverse complement strand
GCTTTCGACTCGTCTTTCATGTTTTCATCCCATATCTCCTTGTATTTATCGTACTCATCATAGATTTCTGCCTGGTTGTACATCCTAAAATTTCTAGGGATTGCTACATCATTAGGACACGGAACACAATAGTTACATCCTGTACATTCAACCGGTGATATCTCTCTGTATTTCTTCGCTGCTTTATCAACAATTTTCAGATCTTCATCGGAAAGAGCACCTACACCAGATTCAAAGGCATACTGAACATTTTCTTTCACCTGTTCTAACTCGCTCATACCGCTCAAAACGAGAGAGACTTCTGGTTGATTCCAAAGCCATTTTAAAGCCCATTCAACCGGTTCCCTCTCTTCCTCAGCTTGATTCCATATTTGTTCGATGGATTCAGGCGGCTCCTGAGCTAATTTGCCTCCCCTAAGGGGTTCCATTATCACCACTCCTATTCCTTTATCGGCGGCATATTTTAATCCTTCTTTACCAGCCTGAAATTCCTGGTCTAGATAGTTATATTGGATCTGACAGAAATCCCAATCATATGCATCGACTATTTCTTTAAAAGTGTCTAAATCATCATGGAAAGAAAACCCAAGATAATCTATCTTACCCTCTTCTCTTTTCTCTTTCATCCATTCGAAGATATCGATATCTAGGGACTGATAGTTTTCCCAATGTTTTTTACTTAGCGCATGAAGAAGATAGAAATCTATCTTTTCTATGTCGAGTCTTTTCAACTGCTTATCTAATATCTCATCGGGATCTTCAGAATCGTCTACATCCCATGAAGGTAATTTAGTAGCCACTTTGACTTTTTCCCTATATCCGTCTTTCAAAGCCTTTCCGACAAGTTCTTCACTATTACCGTCGTGATAAGGCCAGGCGGTATCTATATAGTTTAGACCATTATCGATAGCCCATCTGATCATTTCGATGGCTTCCTCTTCCTTTATCTTGCCTCTTTCGTCATCTTTATGCGGTAATCTCATCGCCCCAAAACCTAGTGCTGAAGGTTTCCAATCTATTTCACCAAAATTTCTGTACTGCAATTTATTCACCTCATACAAGCAAAATCAAATCACATCTAGAGAATCTAATCCAGAGGTATTTATAATCTTTGCATGAGTCCGAAAGTTTTCTAAATGTCAGCTCTGATCAAGAAATATGTTTATCTCAATAGCCGGCTTTTCTCACTATGGTAAAAATGAGCCAAACACCGATCAGTATAGAAATCAAGAAGATATATGGGCCAAATATACCTTCCTCTCCTGAGAGAACTATCAAAGCCGAACCAATGATTATAGCTGCCGCTAGAATAGTATAGCTCAACCTATTTGAAACAGAATCTATCCTTTCCTCCATTTCATCTAATCCTTTCAACTCTATATCTATTTTAAGCTCCCCTTTTTCTAGATTATCAAGGACACTATTAGCTCTATCAGGAAAATTCATAAACAGATTTCGGTAGTCATTGACAGAAGAAAAGATGTCCTTGATCTGTTTTTTCGGATGATACCTTTCTATCACTATCTCCTCCATCACCGGTTCTGCTGCCTTAAAAAAGTCAAAACCAGGTTGTAAAGTAGTACAGATACCTTCCGTTTCTGCGATTGCTCTTTCCATCAATAAAAAATCAACTGGCAAAGTGATGTTATGAGTTCTAACTATATCCATTATCTCGTTATCTAAGCCTTCTTTTAACATCAAGTCAGGTTTATTTTTGTAAAGTTGAAGCACATTTTCTATATCCCACTTTAAGTCTTCTTCGTCGTACTCTCCATGTACTTCTCCTATCTCTAGAAGGATGTCCTTTACTTTCTCGATATCGTTCTCAAACATCCCGATGAAGATATCGATCAGATTATTACGCATTTCTTCATTAAAGCGGCCGATAGCTCCGAAGTCTAATAGAACTAATGAACCATCTTCTTCGCAGAAATGAATATTGCCTGGTGAAGGGTCTGCATGAAATATCCCATGTATGAAAAACTGTCTCATCATATTTCTAGCAAAATTTTCAGCGATCTCCTTTTTGAGTTCATTCGGATAATCTCCGTCCATCAAAGTGCGCATACTTTTTCCCTGAACGTTCTCCATAATCAAGACTCTCTTGGTGAGATAATCCCAATAAACTTTCGGTATTTTTATATTCGGCTCTCCTTCAAAGGCGTTACGAAACCTCTGGGCGTTCCTAGCTTCCACGGTATAGTCGAGCTCGTCTTCGAGCATCTTTTTAAATTCTTTAGTAACTTCGTGGGGTTGATACATCTCACTTTCTGGGTAAAGGTCCTCAAGAATTCTAGTAAATCTTTCTATCAGTTCGAGATCAGCTTTCACTCTCTCTTCTATCTCCGGACGCTGCACTTTAACCACGACTTCCTTCCCGTCTTTAAGTGTAGCTTCATGTACTTGCCCTATCGAAGCGGCGGCTATCGGTTCGTTATAAAATTCTTCAAAGATCTCATCCATTTTATATTCTAGTTCGTTTTCTATGATCTCTCTTGCTTTTTCTCCTGAAAATGGTTTTGCTTCATCGTGTAACTTTTGTAGCTCCTTGGCAAAATGAGGGGGTAAAATATCTGGTCTCATGCCTAAAAATTGGCCTAATTTTATAAAAGCCGGACCCAAGTCTTCAAAAAGTTCTCTTAATTCATGAGCTTTGACATCACGCATCTGACTTTCCACTCGTTCCTCCATCTTGGATCTAGACAAAAAACTCGTCAGACCTAACTCTTTGATAAAATTTTCTAAGCCGTGTTCTCTAAGTATATGTACGAGTTCTCTAATCCTCTGTATTTTAGTAGTTCTTTTCATACCCTTGTCACCCAATAATACTAACACGTAATTTAAGTTTTGTCTCTTTGAGTTGAACGGAGAATAAATAAATCATAAAGCCATCGATTCTAAACATACAAAAATTTTTCACCCATTCATTCAAAAACAAAAGATGTAAAGCCCTTTTTGAGAAGATATAGTAAAAGTTTTCAAACTGGCCACTGCCACTTGGCTACTTCCAATACAACTATCGTTATTAGTATGAGAGCGATGACCATCCTTGGATCTATTTTGGGGCTTTTTTCTTCCTCTTCATCGAAATAGCGCATCAGACCTGCGGCGGATTGAAATCCTCCACCACCTTGTTTCTTTGCCATATTTGATACAACACAAGCTTTCTTATTTAATCGTTTTGTATCCTCCCCTTATCTCAACAAAACTTTTATTCCTTGCTTTGATTATTATGATTAAGGGCGTGATAGTATGAAAGTAAGATGGTTGGGCAATGCGGCTCTAGAAGTTTTTGGAGAACAACATATTTTGATAGACCCAAACTTTACAGTAGAGCCCTCAAAAGAAGCGGATTTGGTCCTTTTGACCCATGAACATGACGATCATTTTTCTCTAGAGGATTATCGCAAGTTCGGAAAGAGAGCGGAATTGTACGCTCCAGCACTTTCTCTAGAAAAATTCGATGTAGAAGGTGATTCAGTGACCCCAGGAGATGAGATATCAGGAATCAAAGTATTAGACTGCGACTGCTACGGCTCGGACGAATCTGTGAGTTATTTCTACAAGGGCTTGTTGCACTCTGGTGATTCAGCTTACTTTCCCGAGACGGAGGATGTCAAAGCTGTTTTTACGGCTTGCTTCCCTGACTATTACGATGATTACGTCAAAGCTTTTAAGCGGTTAGAACCCCAAATAGTCGTTCCGTTTCACTACAATTTATCAGAAGATATAGATGACGCTGAAGGTCTCACGAAAAGGTTGGATGAAGAAGACATACCCAATAAGATCCTAGAACCAGGAGATCATATAGAGATATAGATTTTATCAATCGCCGAAGCACCAAAACTCATCTTTTAATTTCTTAAATCTCTTTTTTCCTATCCCTTTTACATCCTTCAATTCCTCTATATCAAAATAAGGACGGTTTTTCATCAATCTCTCGAACGATCTCTCTCCGAGACCTTCTGTTTCCAAAAACAATTTTCGACCGACGAGATTTATCTCTCTTCTCAATTCTTCCCATTTTGGATCCCCTTTCCAGATCTTTTCATCTTTTTTAGCTTGAAGATGGGCTTCTTTTACACCGTGACCTTTCGCTCTGTATTTGATCTCCTGAAGTTCGTGGCATAAGACATATTTTTCGTATGGCTTAAATTTCTCCGATAACCATATCTCGTTCAGAGATATATTGTATTTTTCAACGATTGGAGGAGCTATGATTTCCCCCTCATATTCTACTTTGTAGAACGCCATGTGGTCCGCTACTTCCTCATGGGGTTTGTATATGACATCGTACCCAAGAGTCTCTATCTCTTCTAAAGGCCCGGGCTCTTTGTTCATGTTTCAACTTGAGTTTGTGAATGTTTATAAATATCCATCGATTTTGGATTTAAGAGAAGATGAAAAAATACCTAGAGCTGTTCAGGAAAGTGGGAATGTTGAAGAGAACTGAGAGGGAGGGATGGAAACGTTTCGGGGTAGAGGATCTAGAATCCGTAGCGGATCATTCTTTTAGAGCTGCCTTCATAGCTTTAGTGTTCGGTAAAAAATTCTGTCTAGATGGTTTCAAGCTTGTTAAACTTTTACTCGTTCATGATCTAGCCGAGAGCGAATTTGGAGATATAACGCCTAATGATCCT
>CAZRWG010000124.1:0-4651 GCA_964603805.1 uncultured Thermoplasmata archaeon | reverse complement strand
ATGATAGTGCTAAGACATCCACAAGAAGGTGCTGCACGACTAGCATCTAACTTCTCTGACGTACCAGTGATTAATGCCGGAGATGGAGCTGGTCACCACCCTACTCAGACACTCTTAGATCTCTTCACGATCAGAGAGGAAAAAGGCAGCATTTCCGACAATCATATAGGGATAGCCGGTGATTTGAAGTACGGTAGGACCGTTCATTCACTTACCAAAGCTCTCAGCATGTTCGATACTGAGATGACATTTATCTCTCCACCCTCTTTAAGAATGCCTGCAGAGATCACGGATATGTTGAAAAGAGATGGGATGAAATTCCACGAAGTTGAGCAAATAGAAGAAACTTTGGACGATTTAGACTTGCTCTACATGACTAGGATACAAAGAGAAAGATTCCCCTCTGATGAAGATTATCAAAAAGTAGCTAAATCTTATCATTTGGAAAAAAAGATGCTGGAAAATTCAAAAGATGATCTTAAAGTAATGCACCCTTTGCCTAGAGTTGATGAGATAAAGACTGATGTAGATGAGACACCTAATGCTAGATACTTCGAACAGGCAGCAAATGGTGTGCCGACCAGGATGGCTTTGTTAAAGCTGGTTAAGGAGGTGTGAAGATGGAGGGCAAAGAAAAGAAGATCAAGATCACTCCTATTGAACACGGGACCGTAATAGATCACATTAAAAAAGGACAGGCGATGAAGGTTCTTAGAATACTAGATCTCGTCGATAGAGAAATCGACTCCATAGTTAGTATGGCTATGAACGTGAATAGCAGCAAGGGCAAAAAAGACATAGTCAAAGTGGAGGGAAAAGAACTAAAAAACGAAGAGTTCGATAAGATTTCTCTTATATCTCCAAACGCTACAGTGAACATAATAAGAGATTACGATGTGGTGAAGAAGCACAGAGTGGAGTTACCAGATTTAGCTAGAGGGATCGTGAAGTGCAAGAACAACAATTGCATAACCAATCAGAGCGAGCCTGTAGAGACCGAATTCGAAGTGATAGGAGAAGACCCTGTAAAATTAAAATGTATATACTGTGAAAGAGAGATGGTAGGGGAAGAGATCTCTAATAACGTGATCTGAAATTTAGAAGAAATAGCCTAATATCAGTGGCAATAAGACAGTAGCGTCACCTTTGACCGTGCAGTGATCTGCTTCCTCCTTTATTTTCCCCCATGATACAGCCTCCCGTGCTCTAGCACCGGAAAGTGAACCATCGTATTCTACAGCAGTAGTTATATAGACGGCTTTATCCAATCCATCTTTAAATTGATTCCACCATATGGTATGATGTTTTGATATGCCGCCTCCTATCACCAAAGCTCCACTTTTATCAGTGGGGAAGACTAAATCAGCGAGTTCCTGCTGATCTTTCATCATATCTATACTGAAGTCTTTATCATTCTGCCAATACATCCAAAGCTGGGAACCAAAAGCCCCATCAGTGATCCCTGGTACATAAATGGGGATCTCATTCTCTGCAGCCCAGTAAATTATCGAATCTTCGTCATCAATCCTTTTTCCGAACTCCCATATGATCTCTCTAGTTCCGAATTTTTCACCTCTTTCTTCTACTATTTCTTCTAATATAGGCTGCATATTTTTTTCTAAGATCTCGCCATAAGAGGAATTAGGTATGAATATGTTTCCTAATCTATGTATTTTCTTTTGATGGAGCTCGGAGTCATCAGCTGTAAAAGTTCCGTGATAATAGTTTTCCCAAGTCCTCGCTAGATCATGATCTAATGTTCCACAGGTGGTTATCACTACGTCGAAGAGGTCTCTTTTTACTGCTTCTTTTAATAGACCCCTAGTTCCGGTGGAAACTATACATGCAGGGAAAGAGATAAAATTCAAGTACTCATCATCATAGAACATTTCTTCAAGAATCTTTACGGCTAAACCGACGTTTTTAGCTACAAAACCTCCTGAATCGTACATCTCTGAAACGAGTTCTTTAACGGTAGTTTCTGAATCTATTTCAAAATCTTCTACTTTCTTTTTCATTGAGATCATCAGGTCAATTTCAATAATTGGATAAAAAACTTGTGTAGATATTCGTCCGACAAAATCTGCTTTTTTGTCAGACGAAGGTCAGGTAAATTCAGTAAAAAATATCATGATAAGACAGTTAAAAATAGGATCCAGAGGGCATTAATCAGCTGTCGTACTAAAAAGACAATACTTAAATAGTGGGTTTCATTTGTATGAAACAAGATGGATGGGATTTTATATGGAATCGATCGTTAATAAAGCCGTAAAAAAACATGATGAAGGTAAAGAAAAACCAAAGATAGATGAGGAAACAGCCCCAGAGGATGAAGAACTCCGAGATCTTGTGGATCAACTTGAAGTTCAAATAAAGATCTTCGGTGCAGGTGGTGGAGGAAGCAATACTATAGACCGTCTGACACAAGAAGGGTTGAGCGGTGGAGAGTTGATAGCTTTAAATACCGATGCAAAACATCTTCTCCATACCCACGCTCAGAAAAAGATATTGCTTGGAAAGGACATCACAGATGGTTTAGGGGCAGGGGCAAGACCAGAAGTTGGAGAAAAGTGCGCAAGAAACTCAATCGATGAGATTGAAAAACATGTAAAAGGTTCGGATATCATCTTCCTAACAGCTGGAATGGGAGGAGGAACTGGAACCGGAGTCGCTCCAGTGATCGCAGAAAAAGGAGAAGAAGAAGGAGCTCTCGTTATGGGTGTAGTTACCCTACCTTTCGAAGCCGAGGGCGAGGAAAGGATGAGGAATGCCAAAAGAGGACTCTATAAGATGGAAAAAAACTGTCACACCACTGTAGTAATACCTAATGATAGATTATTAGACCTTGTACCCGATCTTCCTTTGAATGCAGCCTTCAAAGTCGCAGATGAGATATTGATGGAATCCATTAAAGGTATGACCGAGATAATAACCAAACCAGGCTTGGTAAATATCGATTATAATGATATGAGGACTATAATGGATAATGGAGAACTGGCCATGATAGGTATTGGGGAATCCGACGCTCCCAACAACAAAGTTGAAGAGGCTGTTGAAGAGGCGTTGGGTTCACCACTTTTAGGAGACATAGATACCAGCGAGTCTAAAGGAGCCATGATTAGGGTCATGGGAGGACCCAGCATGACCGTAGAAGAAGCTGAAAGAGCAGCCTCGATGGTAAATGAAAGGATCAGTAAGGATGCAAGAATAATCTGGGGATGTAGCGTCGACGAAGATATGGGTAACAAGATAAAGATCCTATTAGTGGTCACTAACGTTCATACTGAAAGTGAGGAATTCGCAGATCAGGTCGTAGGGTCTTCAGACGGAAATATTGATAAGATAGCGTGATAAAACAAAACCAAAATTAATTTACCCCTTTTTCTTTTAATTTTCACATGTTTGCTAAAGGAGGAAAAAAACCTATTCTTTTTTCTATTGGTTTATTTGTAGTTTTTATTCTTCTGTATATTTTTCTATATTCTAACCTAGTCATTCCCATCTTGGGGACAATACAATTATTATTCATCCTTTTCTTTTTCAGAGATCCTAATAGAGAGATATCTAACGGGATAAGCTCTCCAGCCGATGGAAAAGTCCAATCTATCGACTCCGAAAAGAACACTATATCGATATTCATGAACATCTGGGATGTGCATGTGAACAGAACCCCATGGTCAGGACAAATAAAAAAAATAAAACATATGAAAGGAAAACATTCCCCTGCTTTCAGTGAAAAAGCAAGTAAGAACGAAAGGCAACTTATCCTTTTGTCGACGGATCACGGAGAAGTAAAAATATGGCAAATAGCTGGTATGATTGCTAGGAGAATCGCACCTTATGTGAATGAAGGCGATATTATCGAAAAAGGTGAGCGAGTTGGCATGATAAAGTTCGGTTCAAAAGTAAAGTTGGACTTCAATGGAGAAGTAGTTTTTTCAGTAGAGGAAGGGGAAAAAGTAAAAGCCGGGAAAACCTCCTTGGGTGAGTGGAATGAATAAAAAAACAACCTTAACCACCCCAGACATTCTGACCGTACTTAATGCATCGATAGGTTTTCTCTCTATCACTTACATCATTGACGGTAGATTATGGTTGGCATCAGTACTGATAATCGTATGTGTTGCTTTAGATGGAATCGATGGGGCATTGGCTCGATTTTTAGGGGTGGAGCATGAACTAGGTGCCTATCTTGATTTTTTTTCAGATATAATCTCTTTCTGCTTTGCTCCGGCACTAATTCTCTATTACACTTATTATGACGAACTTCTTGGTAGGGGGTGGGAGCATCCACAGAACGCTTTGGCTACTTTAGTACCTTTCATGATAGTTTTTCTTGGAACATTGAGATTGGCTAGGTTCGCCGATAAAAACTCAGAGGCCCTCACCTATAATGGACTACCTACACCATGTTTAGCTTTAATTATATTACATTTCTCTTACCTTTTGGGATGGGGCCCGTTAGATATTTTCCTACCTTATTTTGTATTGGGAACTATCGGCGTATTGAGCGTATTGCTCTACACTTCTATCGATTATCCTAAATTTAGAACGAAAAGATCTAAAATCGTTGGATCGGTTTTTCTAATACTGACGTTTACCGGTTTTCTATCATCTGATCTCTCTCACCGTATCGGTCTTATATTATTAG
>CAZRWG010000123.1:0-4661 GCA_964603805.1 uncultured Thermoplasmata archaeon | reverse complement strand
ACTTCTTCCGCCATCAATTTCCTCCTTTTGATTCTTTTTTTTCTTCTTCATTCATAACCGTCAAAATTCTAGCAATATTCTTTTTTACCGCCCTTATTCTTCCTGGGCTTTCAGGGGCTCCACCCATGGCAGCCACCCCTTCTTCATGAAGTAATTCATCTCTCAATTCATTTAACTTTTCTTCTCTTTCAGATGAATCCATCTCTCTTATTTCGTCTGTTTTCAATAAAGGCATATCATTCTACCTCCTCTTCAATTTCCATTTCTTCAACTTCTTTTTTAGTGACATCTTCGACTTCTTCAGCTTCCTCTACAATTTCCTCACTCTCTTCATCTTCACTCTTTTCAGTTTCGCTTTTCTCTTCATCTTCGTCAACATTTTCTTCAGCTTCATCTGACTCTTCTTCGCCTTCTTCTGCTTCCTCGGCTTCCTGCTCGCCTTGGGGAGGAATTATCTCAATCTCGTCAGGTAATTTCGCGTTCGGATCCATTATTTTAACCGTAACTCCGATTATACCAAGTTTAAGTTTTGCTTGTGCAAATCCTTCGTCCATCCATTTTTTTCTTTCCTCTCCACAGTACTTGATATGACCGTCCTGAAATTTCTCAACCCTATGTCTTGGACCGCTAACTTTACCGGAAAGGATGATCTGACAACCCTTCGCTCCAGCATCCATTATTTTCCTCACTGTAGAATGACCAGCTCTTCTGAAATACCAACCGCGCTCTAGTGAAGAAGCTAACTTTTCTGCCATAATCTGAGCGTTCAATTGAGGGACATTGACTTCCTGCACTTCTATCTGAGGATTATCGAATTCGAATTTCTCCTCGATCTCCTCAGTAATTTCTTTAATCCTTTTGCCTTTCCTTCCTATGACCAAAGCCGGTCTTTCGGTATATAGTGTGATCCTAGTACCCATCGGTGTTCTAGATATATCGGCTCCTCCAAAACCTGCTCTTTCGGTTCTCTCTTGAAGGAACTCCTTCAATATAACGCGGTCCATCTTTTCCTTAATAAATTTTCTTTCTCTAGCCACTATTACGCCTCCTTTTCCTCCAATATTATTTCCAAATTGGTGGTTTTAGTATCATGAGGTGTACTTCTACCCATCGCCCTAGGTCTTCGACCCTCTATCGGGCTTCCTTTATGAGCTGCCAATACCTTGATCTTCAAATTTTCAGAATCCAAGCCTTTGTCTTCGGCATTAGAACGACATTCTTCGATTTTCTCTTTCATCTTCTCACATACCTTTTTTGGATATCCTCCAGGACCTACGCCCTTCTGATGAGCCACTCGTTTCTTGTGTTTCTTGTAAGGAACCGCTCGATCTCCAGCGATCACACTTTCCAATATTTCAAGTGCTTCGTCAACATCTTTGCCTCTTAACATTTCACATACCTCTACTGACTTTTTAGGAGATATTTGAAGCTCACTGCCGTATGCTTTTGCCGTCTTTTCTGGATCCGGATCCATCGTATAACCCATATCATATCACCTCATTTAAGTGGAATATATTTCGAAGAACGAGTCGCTCCTATACCTGGTCCTGAATGTTCAACCTGCTTTCTCGTAAGAGCGAATTCGCCAAGGTAATGACCTATCATCTCAGGCTCTATCTTTACAGTTTCGAACTTTTCGCCGTCGTGTATCGCTATTCTTTTTCCAACGAACTCCGGTAATATTATCATCTCTCTTCTATGAGTTCGATATACGTCTTTATCTTTTTGCTCTATCTTCTCCAGAAGGCGCTTCTCTTCTCTGTTCAAACCTCTCTTCAAACTCCTTCTTGCCCTAGCTGGTAGTACCCCTTTCAACTCATCTAAAGACATATCTTTGAGTTCGTCTAAAGTGTGCCCACGATAAGTGAATTCTCGTTTATCCCGTGAACTTTTATCATCAGCCATAATTAATCACCTCTCTTCCTTCTTTTCTTTATCTTTCTTTTTCTTCTTTGAAGATAATCTGCCTACTTTTCTACCAGGCGGAGCGTTAGATGAAACTGTAGAAGGAACACCCACATGCTGATGGTCCCCTCCGCCGTGAGGATGATCAACAGCATTCATTGCTATGCCTCTCACCTTCATTGGTCTTTTAGCTTTACTCCTGAAACTATTTGCTTTTTTACCCGCTTTAGCGATGGGCTGCTCTTTATGTCCTCCACCAGCAACTATGCCGACAGTAGCTCTACATCTGTTGTCGATCCTTTTGATATCATCTGAAGGCAACCTTAGGACGGTTTTTCGCCTTTCTTGAGCTATGATAGTTGCGCTGGTTCCTGCACTTTTGACGAGTTTTCCGCCATCAAGAGGTTCCATCTCGATATTGTAGACAAAAGTACCCACAGGTATGTTGCTCAAAGGAATAACGTTGCCTTTCTCGATATCAGCATTAGGACCAACTTTTATCTTCTCGCCAACCCAAAGTCCATGATTAGCTATAACGAATGAAGTCTCTCCATTCTCAAATTCCACTTCAGCTAACGGAGCCGTTCGACCCGGAGCATGATGTATATCTATAACTTCTCCTTCAGTATCTTGACTTTTAGGATATCCTGGTCTAGCTAGATGTCTGTGACTCGGAGACCTATAAGTTGAAGAACCTTTGCCTCTTCTCTGAGCAATGATTCGTCTACCCATTTAGAACACCCCAACTCTCATTCCTATCTCTTCAGCTGAATATTCATCCGTGAACTTTACGATCGCTCGTTTTCCATTCTTATCTATCCTTGTATTGACTTTTTCTACCTCAACATCGAACAGCTCTTCGACGGCATTAGAAATTTGTGGTTTAGTCGCCTCTAGGTCGACTACAAACTCTAATTTGTTCTCCTCTTCCATCTCCATCATTGTCTTCTCTGTTACGTAAGGATGATATACTATTTTGTGAGGTGATTTGGATTCAACCATTTTTACCAATCCTCCATTTCATTTATAGCCTTGACGCTGAAGATGGCAAGCCTACCCATAGCTCCTCCGGGCGCCATATCTTGTATGGTTAAATTATCTGGGCTTTTAACTGTAACTCCTGGAAGATTAGAGAATGCCCTTTTCCCTTTCGCTTCTTCGCTCATCACCACCAATAAACTTTTTGGAGTTCTGTATTTCCTGTTCCGCATCTTACCTTTACCCGATCTGATATTCTTTCCTTCTTTAGCTCTTTTAACGTCTGAATATATCCCAAGATTTTTTAATAAATCAACGGCCTCTTTGGTCTTTTCGAAATTCTCAATTTCGTCTTCTACAACTATAGGGAACTCAAGTGAGCCGTCATCTTCTATCTCGTGCCCTCTATTTTTTATCGATTCAATATCGGTCATCGCCGCTAGCGCAGACCTTCTAGCTTTGGCCTTCGCTTGTCTATTCAATTTTTTGCCTAACTTCTTCTCAGCTTTTGGAGGATGCGCTTTTCTTCCACCACGGGTCTGTGGACTTTCTGCCGCTCTAGAACCCCCGTATTGTGTCAACCTCTGGACACGGGCCATACCTTGACCGACACCTTGCATTTCAGTAGCATGCCTCATCCCCGCTTCTGGAGAAGGACCATAAGGTTGTTTTTCATTTGCCTCAAAAGCTTCAATTGCTTTTCTTATGATATCGGGGCGTATCTCTTCCATGAAAGAAGAAGGCAAATCTAATTCGTCTTTCTTTTCACCGTCCAAACTGTATATTCCTGTCTTCATTCAATTAACCCCCTTGATT
Source organism: uncultured Thermoplasmata archaeon (assembly GCA_964603805.1). Classification (GTDB taxonomy): domain Archaea; phylum Thermoplasmatota; class Thermoplasmata; order Halarchaeoplasmatales; family Halarchaeoplasmataceae; genus Natronoplasma. The sequence goes on along the minus strand of CAZRWG010000123.1, from coordinate 962 downwards.
AGATTCAGTCGATATATAAGTAAGATTCGGCTCATGAACTTCATATCTATCATCTCTTACAGCATCTCTCATAACAACTAACCTCTTAGCTGGTCCAGGGATTGATCCGTGTAAGATCACATAATCGTTTTCTATCACACCATAATTTAGGAAACCGCCTTCAGGTGTAACTTCTTCACCATTTTCACCGACTTTGAGTACACGCTTATTAAATTCTGTTCTCTGGTGATATCCCATCTGACCTGCTTGAGGCACGGTTGGTCTAGTATATCCTGGTCTAAAGACACCAGTATTTCCCACATTTCTTACAGATTTACTGTTTTTGTGCTGAAGGAGTTTAACGCCCCATCTTTTCACATGTCCTTGAAAGCCTTTACCTTTGGTTATAGCTGAAACATCAATCATCCGTCCAGATTCGCAGAAGTTCCCAAAATTGAGTTCCTCGCCGAGGGTATCTTCCGCTTTATCTATCCTTTCGGGTAAAGAACCTCCTCCTATCCTAAGTTCCATAATTTCGGGAGTCTTATTCGGAATACCGGAAACCGCTTTAGGCTGTGTATGAGTTATTGCCCTAACTTCATCAACAAGATCCCTATCTATTTTTCCCCACATCTGGTCCGTATCATAATTGTTCGGTATCGGTAGTCTCTTTTTCAATGACTCATCAACCTTACTAGCCCATACTTCCCCCATTGTTCTTAAACCTTCATGAGTTTCTTCATAGAATCTAAGACCGCTGACTTTTACAGGAGGAACTTCGACGACGGTTATCGGGACTCTTACTTCCTGTCCAGAGGTGGTACTTCTATTTCTATAATCCACAACAAAAGCATGGCTCATGCCAGCCTTGTATCCCGGAAAGCCCTGTATCTTCGGTTCTCCGTCCCATTCGGGCCAGGATCTTATATTTGGGACCATTTTTTTAGCGCGTTTTCGGGGCGAATATCCCATCGAACCTCTTC
>CAZRWG010000122.1:0-4679 GCA_964603805.1 uncultured Thermoplasmata archaeon | reverse complement strand
ATTGATCTTATTGGTTATTGCACTCTTCTTTGCAAGTCCCGCCTTTATAGAAATATTACCACTAGCTATATTTGGAGCTCTACTGGTTTTTGTAGCTATCGAACTCGGAAAACATTCTTTCAAAACTGATTCCTACTTAATCACTAGTTTGATCGCAGTACTTTCATTGATATTCAATTTGAGTGTAGGCTTTGTGATCGGTCTATCTGTATATTATCTATTGAAAAAAACTGATCTTTTCGATAAAACGGTATAAACGCAAGATTTATTAGTTCAAAATACATGCGCTGATTTAAGCAAAATTTAAACAGTTGGAAAAAGAGTTTAACAACTGTATAAAGATATTAAATAAAAAAGGTGAGATTATGTCAGGACATTGGGGAAAATTATTAAGAATAGATTTAAAGGACGGTAGTGCTCAAGAAGAAGAACTTTCTGAAGACTTCTTGAGGAAATTTATAGGCGGCGCCGGCTTTACGACGAAGATACTATATGATGAAGTGGGAGAAGAAGTGGAGCCACTGTCTGAAGAAAACAAGTTGATTATGGCGCCCGGTCTATTGGTTGGTCCAAAAGTACCAACAGGATCCAAGACAGCTTTCGGATTCAAAAGTCCGTTGACCGGTGGTTATGGCAAATCTATCGTCGGAGGAAAGATAGGTGATGAGCTAAAAAAAGCAGGTTACGACGCACTAATTATCGAAGGAAAATCCGAAGATCACTCGGTTTTGATAATAGAGGACGGCGAAGTGAAATTGGAAAAAGCAGATGATATATGGGGAAAAGACACCCATGAAGCAGGAGATATGATAAAGGAAAAATATGGAGATGTTGAGACTGCAGTAATAGGTCCTGCAGGAGAGCAACTATCAAAGATATCTCTCGTAGAGTGTAATGAGAGACAAGCAGGAAGAGGTGGTATAGGAGCTGTAATGGGTTCAAAAAACTTGAAAGGTATAGGTATTAGCGGATCAAAAGATTATCCGATACATGATGAAGAGGAATTAGAAAAACTTATTTCTAAATACAGGAAAGAAACACAGGAAAAAGGTAAAACCGACATGCAGTACGGTTCTGGAGAAGCTCTCCATCCGTTGAATGTCGAAATAGGAGCTTTTCCAGTCAAAAATTGGGAAGCTGGTTACTTCAAGGAGGCTTATGAAAAGCTAGAGGATCCAGAAGCTGGAAGGATTGATATAGACCCAAGAAAATGGGCTGAAGAATACAGAGACGGTAGAAGACCTTGTCCTTACTGCACTAAACCATGTAGTCAATACTTTAAAGCCGAAGATACACCTTATGGTGATATAGCCATAGATGGTCCTGAATACGAAACTCAATACTCTCTCGGCGGATGTTGTGGTGTAGATGATGTAGAAGCTGTAGCTAAGGCTAATGAGGTCTGCGATAAGCTCGGCCTAGATACGATATCAGCGGGAGTGACAATCGCTTGGGCTATGGAAGCTTATGAAAAAGGCTTGTTAGAAACCGACCTAGATTTAGAGTTCGGTAATGCGGAGGCAATGATAGAGGCCGTAAGAAGGATGGGTAAGAAAGAAGGAGATCTAGGAGAACTGCTTTATGATGGAGTCAAAGAAGCTACTAAGAAACTTGGTAAGGGTTCAGAAGAATTCGCCATCCATATGAAAGGGATGGAACCTCCGGGATACGAGGCTAGAGGTATGTTCGGTATGGGACTTGCTATGGCTGTTGCCCCAAGAGGAGGAGATCATCTTACATCCTGCGCCTATGCATTAGATTATGGAGGTAGTTTCTGGTATTTCGATGACTACAAGAGGAGAGACGTAGTTTCTAAGGGATTCCCGCTGAAGATGATGGAAGACCTTATGATGATATTTGACATGACCGGGATATGCAAATTCTCTAGAGGGATCTATTTGGACAAAAACCAAGTCGGTTTGATTAAGGCGATGACAGGGTGGGACGTCACAAATGGTGAGTTGTTAAAAGCCGGAGAAAGAGCCCATAATGTCGCTAAAGCTTACAATGTGAGAGAAGGGTTCCTAAGAGATGACGATGTTTTACCTGAAAGGATGTATAGGGAAGAAGTCCCTTACGGCCCTAACGAAGGTGCTAGAATACCTAGAAGAGATTTTGAAAAAGCTCTCGATAGGTATTACACAGCAAGAGGATGGAGCTTAGAAGGCGTTCCTACAAAAGGAAAGCTTGAAGATCTTGATATCACTGACGTCGCTGAGGAAATAGGCGCTACTAAACAGTGAACTTCCTAAATTCCTTTTTTCTTTTTCATTAATTTTATCTTAGAGAATTCAGTACAATACCTTCTGATTTTTGTTTTACAATACACAAAGATCTCAAGCTACGAGGTACTGGAGCGTATTACCTAGAACATAAGTCAAGCCTATAGCTATGAATATTGCAGAAATCCAAGCTGCAGCTGTGAATGTTATTTTTTTCTTTCCTATCCCGGCTCCACCTACGACGAGTCCACTTCCGATAGTAGAGGCGATTATAGCCTGGCTGAAAGATATAGGAACTCCGAGGAAAACGCCTATTTGAGCAAGGATTGCTGCCGTGCCTAAAGCTGAAACTGATCTTCTAGGCCCAATATTTGAATATTCGAAGGAAACCGCGTCAATTATTTTAGGAGATAAGACCCAAGCACCAGCTAATATAGATAATCCGCCTAGAACCAATAAAATCATCAAGTCAAAGCCAAGACCCATAAGAGGACCAACCGCCTTTCCGACCGAGTTAGCGCCTGCAGTAAAAGCCACGAAGATACCCATCAATAAGGTTAGGTACTGAACTGGCTTCTTAGATTCTTCTTTTGATAGATATTTTTGAAGCAGCCATGATATGAGATAGGCTGAAATGACCGCCAAGATAGGAACGATCGCCCAATAACCAACTATCCTCTGGATCGTTGTCCATCTTATGTTATCTCCAAAACTAAATGCACTACCGATCACTGAGCCAACTATAGTGAAAGCGGTCGGCATGGGATACTTGGTTAAAACACTTATGATCACCAATAAAGAAGCTACAGTCAATATAGTAAGTGCTTGGAGTGTCTGTATCTCTCCAAATATCATCCCAGAGCCTACAGTAGCGGTCACCCTACCTCCCTGGACAATGGCCCCTAAACAGGCTGCTAGACCTGCAAGTAGAGCAGATTTCAAAATCCCTATGCTCCCTGAAGAAGTTACAGGTCCAAAAGCTGGTGGAACTGCAGATGACCCAATAGATATACCCATGAAAACAGAAGCTATCAATGCAAAAGCTAGTATGAAATCGATCATTTGTTCTCTTCCTTGAGACCCTCTTTGATTGTTTCTCTAAGCTCTTCGTCAGGTATGTTAACGGTCAAAAGATAATCATCACCATTTTTTTCTTCTAAATTGACGGAAAAATGCTCGGTATCGAAATAGTACGGATTGAATTTTAACATAACTTGCTCATAAATAGCTTCCTCCATCTTCCTTAGAGATTTTATAGACTTAGACCCTACCAACCTGTTGATACACTTAGATGCGTCTTTTAATTCGGTAGCAGGGGATTTGTTTTCGTTATTAGTTTCGTTAGACCTCTTTTTAGGCTTTTTATCGGTCTTTCTAGATCGCTTTTGCGTTTTTTCTATTATACCATTAACGCTTTCTGAAGCGTCATCTTTTAACTCTACAATAGCAGATTTTCCCTTCTCTTTAGCTCCGTTTATGCCTTCTCTAACTTTTTTACCTGCAGATTTGAGTTCCTCATCAGTTCCTTTGAAATCTTTTTCTACATTTTTTTCTTCCATAGAGGCCTCTTGGGCCGTTTTTTTAGATATATCTTCTTCATCTTCCTCTTCTCGAGGGCGCCATTTATTGTATTCCTCTATAGATTCATCCATATCTTCCGCTGAATCTTTTTTCTCATAGCTTTCTTTCAATATGTCCTCCAAATCCCTCGCAAAATCACAGATCTCCTCCCAATCCCCTTCGATCTTTATACCAGAATGGGTTGTTTCCGGCTTATGTTTATTCATTGATGACTCTATGTAAAAATTATATTATAAATAAATTTTGGTCTGTTTATCATCCTTCCTCTGAGAGAAGATCTATCGCCGGAGTTCTAGTGTAGGTCGGTGTTCTCTTATCGCTTTCTTTATCCTCCGGATAATCTTTTACATGCTTCCAAGGCCATATCCTAGATATGTGATCTACTCTTAGGTATACCTCTTCCAGATTCACACACACCCAATCTATAAACCCATAATCTCCAACTTGAGAGTAGCCTTTCTTCTCTCCGAGAGTTTCCCATTCTATATCCGAACTAGGTCCTTCACAAACCTCTGTTAGGATTATAGTGTCTTTATCGAACTCTTTCAATTTTCCTAGGAAAGCCTCTCCGTCCTCCATAACAGCGATGAGTCTCTTGTTCTTCAAATTTTTCAACCTTTTTTCCATCAAAGAAGATAACATCTAAACACCTTTACCATAAAATCAGGATAGGTAATAATAACATTTTTCATAAAGTCCTAAAAAAGAAATAGAAGAGATTTTAGCTTTCAAAATATTCACTAACATTTTCTAACAGACCAATGATATCAAGATTCTGGGGGCAACTCTCCATGCACTGGCCACATTTCACACAATTAGTAGCTTTCGACTCGTCTTTCATGTTTTCATCCCATATCTCCTTGTATTTATCGTACT
>CAZRWG010000121.1:0-4682 GCA_964603805.1 uncultured Thermoplasmata archaeon | reverse complement strand
GCTCAAGCCATTCATGAATCCCTACTCTCGATAAGGAGATCTTGAAGATATCGTCGTAATGTAATTCCTCATCAATTCTTCGAGCTTCCTCCACAGCCGCGTTAGGTACTAAAATTCTGACTTTATCTTTCCAATTTTCAGGCTCGATGTCAAAATTTTCCATCTGCTTGATCTCACTTTCATTAGTATTTTCCTTCTTTAGGCTATGGAAGACACTCATAGTATCGACTAAAACAAGGGATAGATTTTCAGAATACTTTTCTTTCAATCTAGCGAAACCCTCTGCGATAACACCCAGAGTGTATGATTTACCAGTTCCTCTTTTACCCACGACTAACATACAGTGTGGAGAAACTATATCCAGATAAGCCTTGCCCATCTCTTCGTACTCGCCGCCTGGATAGGAAACGTTCTTACCTAAATAACAGCAGCCTTTAGTTCCCAGTTTTGAAGTCTTTGATTCTGAACGACCAAAGACCTCTTTCGTCTCAAGCAACGTATCACTTTCAGTCGGTAACTATTATTTCAGCTGTTTCCGTTAAGGTCAAGTCCCCGGTATACTCCGCGGTGATCGTTATAGTCCCAAAATTTTGGTCTGAAGGAACATGAAGATCACTGCTCTGTAATTCAAAAGAAACCTCGCCATCATCATTTGTTTGCTTTACAGGTTCATCGATATCTCCCGCTCCACTGCCCTCAAGAAAAACGGTTACGCCTTCTAGGTTGTCGCCCTGCTGATCATATGTGGTTACATAGATTGACTTTGTATTGAATTCCGATAAGTCAAGTTGACTTACTTGAGAGCCAGTATGATCGGCTACTTCTATGCTTCCAAGCTCAGTCGTTTGGGCACTCATCATCCAACCGCCTATCACCGCGGTACCGATCCCCGCTATGACCACGAGAATTATCATGTAAAGCGGTAAGCCTTCTAGTGCTCCTTTTTCATCCATATCTCCGTATCTTATTCTCTTCATCGTATCCACGGTGGCATCAATTTTTATTATTTATAATTTCTCCAAAATAATTATTATTGATTTAAAATAAAATTAGAGCGAAAAAAATATTATAATTCTCCAATTTAGTTGAAATCAAACTACGTCCACTTCGTATATCTTTTCACCATCTTTGTAAATACGGATTATCCCTTCAGATGAAACCACTAAGGAGACAGCATCAGTATTACGGCTTATGTAAGAAGCAGCGAGATGTCTACCTCCTAGTCCATCCTCTATTTCTCTTTCAAAACCATCTTTGAACATCACGTATCTGCCCGCGGCGACAGGATTCCCAAATTTATCCAACACTACCGCTCCGTCTAACATGGAGAATTCTTTTATCGTGTTCCAATTGGCTTTATCCTTTATATTTAGTTCGTCTTGAGCACTTCCTTTGAGTGGGTTTCTCAATGAATCTGTAGTGTTGTTCAAAACTTTGTTCATATCTCCAATTATGAATAGCGCCCCGGCAGGAAATCCCTCCTTCCCCTCTTTAGCTATCTTGGTACCTAGATTGAAAGCTGCCTCAAGAACGTCTAATTGGATTCTTTTATCTAGTTCGTCCTTTAGATTAACGACACCGATGTCCGACATTTCAAAGGTCAAAACGGTCTTAACATCTGTGGCGATCACCAACATAACTCTTTCATCATTATCAACTAAACCTTCAGCTGCACATGTAAGTACAAGATCTTTTACCTGATCCAAAACATCTAAGCCTACAGCAGGAGAATTTTTGATCTTCTGAACTCGCACATTAGATCTTCCCAAAAAGGAAGTTAATGCGGTCCGTTTAGTGAAAATGGTCAAAGTTTCATCATCGATATGCTCAGCGATTTTTTCCATCAAATCATTTGATTGTGTGAAAAGTAATACGCAGGAAGGGTCGAATTCCTCTTTTGCTTTGATAACCGTATCTATGAATCCTGTCATATCTTTGAAATTAGATGGAGAATAGTGCCTTTTATCATTTTCGGAGAATTAGGATTTACAGTTCGTACTCGAAAAGATCGTCTGGAACATTACTTTCTTCAAAAATTTCTTTTGCTTCGTCCTCTAGTTCTTTCCCGTCAGTGTATCTCGGACTGATATGAGTTAAAAATAATTTATCTACTTCAGCTTTACTAGCGACTTCGGCAGCTAAATCTGTAGAAGAATGTCCTCGTTCCATCGCTCTGTCAGACATGGCTGAGTCAAGAGTAGCATCGTGTATTAGCACATCAGCTCTATTGGAGGCCTCGATAGCTTTTAGGCAGGGTCTAGTATCCCCTGTATAAACTATTTTTTTTCCTTCCCTAGGAGGGCCTACTATCTGTTCAGGCCTTATTACTTTCCCATCGATCTCTACAGTTTCACCTTCGTGTATCCTTCTGAAAAGCGGCCCCTCAGGGACTCCTAAGTCTAAAGCTTTTTCTCTGTCAAATCTGCCTTTCCTGTCCCTCTCTTTGAAGATATAACCGATCGAAGGCACACCGTGGTCAACTCGAAAAGTGCTGATGTGATATTCTTCGAAATCCAATCTAGCTTCAGGTTTTAGTTCTGAGATATGTATAGGAAAACCCGCTCCAAAATAACCCTTTGATAGAAGGTCTTTAAGCAATGAGACCGTACCCTCCGGACCATAAATATAGAGAGGTTCTTCTCTATCGTTCATGTTCATACTCTGCACCAATCCTGGGATACCAAGGAAATGATCGCCGTGAAAATGAGTTATGAAAATCTTATCCACCTGCATGAACGAGAGGCTCGACATCATCAGTTGTCTTTGACTGCCCTCACCACAGTCGAATAGGAGTATCTCTCCCTTATACTTCAAAGCGGTACAGGGCACGTTCCTCTCAGGTGTGGGATAGCTTCCTCCAGTCCCAAGGAATACGAGCTTCATGTGTTCGAAGGGAAGGGGAAGGATATAAAGATTATTTATTGTGGAAGAAGCAACTAATCAAACACGTAAGAAAAAAATTATATCTTTTACGATAAAATAAAGAAGAGAAAGGTTTTGGATTAAATTGGTTTTTAGTTCGTTTTACTGTTCTTTCCTGTAGTAGATAGCTACGGCAATGACTGCACCGAGTACTAGCAGAGCTAAAGTGAATCCCGGTATTTCAGGTTCTTCTTCTTCTACTGTTACAGTTACTGAGTCAGAAGTATCCTCGCTTGAAACTTCAAGGTCGTAATCTCCTTCTTCCTCAGCTTCCCAAGTGAAACTACCACTGTAATCTTCACCAGCTTCGAGAGTTACTTCCATCGAATCGTCTTCGCTTCCATCTACGCTGAAGACTATGTCTTGTGTATCTTCAAGGTCTCCCGTATTTTCGACTGTAAAGTCGACCGTTACCGTCTCGTCTTCTTCTACTTCGTCGTCGTAATTTGTGATCTCGACTTCGAAGTATGCAGGATCTGGTTCTTCTTGGAACACTGCGGTTATCTCCTTATCGGTGTCCATCGTTACCGTTATTGTTGTGTCTGTGCCAGTTACATCTCCTGTCCATTCTACAAACTCGTAACCTTCGTCCGGAATTGCCTCTACCGTCTCCTCTTCTCCTGAATCATAGGTATAAACACCAGGTTCAGGATCTGTAGTTCCACCTTCTTCTGCATTTATCGTAAGTTCGTTAACCGCTGTCACCGTCACTGTTACTTCATCCTGATCATCGCTACTCTCAACTCTAAGATTGTACTCTCTAGGTTCTAAAGGTGTCCAAGTGAACTCGCCTTCATATTCCTCGCCTACATCGAGTGTGATTGGGTCGCTTCTGTCTAATCGTGCAATCCCTCGATAAAACCTTATAGTCTGTGTATCTTCAGCTTCCCCAGTGTTATCAACCCTGTACTCCAAGGTTAATGTTTCGCCTTCTCTTACTTCCTCGTCATAATCGACGATTTCTACTTCAAAAAAGGCTTCCTCAGAGTTTTCTTCACCGGCAACTGTATTTATTACTGTGTCGTTTTCTCCAGACATCAGGGTGCTCATACCTACTGTTACCACTGAAAAAACTAGTATCACTGTAGCGAACACCGCCAAAAATCTTCTAGCTTTTTTCCATTTCATATTTTTCCGCATTTTTAGTCGAAAAATAACCCACATTTTAACTTTTTGCTACAATCTCAAAACCCGTAGCAATAAATTTACTTTTATTTGCTCCTTAAATCCACAATTGACTTTCATAGAGGTGTAGCTCGATCTCATAAGTTGTCTTTAGCTGCCTTTATTACATTCGGAGAGGAGTATGTCTATTATTTATACTTCAAAGAGAGGATAAATAAAATTTATTTTTTCGATGATAGAGTTCGTGAGACTAATATAAGAAACGAATATAAAACAAAACATAATTTCTCTCATGCATTATATATAATATATATCTACGATAAGTCTATATAGTAATTATATCTATTATAGACCAAAGGGATGATGCTATGAAAATTAAGAAGAACTTGTTTCGTGAGCATAACACGAAATATAATATAAAAAAGAAAGGGCTAGTATTAGCGATTGGGTTGATACTTCTCCTATCAACTTTCGCCGTTGGAACGGAGATAATCTATGCCCAAGGAGACAGTTTTGACGATGCTGAAGAGATAACAGTACCTGGACAATGGTCTGGAACATTAGATAGTGATAATGAAAAAGATTTCTATAAATTTACTTTGCAACCTAGTGAGATCATCACGATCGAATTCAGT
>CAZRWG010000120.1:0-4713 GCA_964603805.1 uncultured Thermoplasmata archaeon | reverse complement strand
CGATGGAAATCTCGGCTCGGGACCAAATTACGAGCCGAACAGTTTCGGCGGTCCTGTTGAGGACCCTTCCGTCAAAGAACCTCCACTGAAGATCTCAGGAGACGCTGATCGTTATGAAGCTCAAGAGCGTGTAGACAATTACAAGCAGCCTGGTGATCTTTTCCGAAAGGTGATGAGTGAAGAACAGCGCCAACACCTTATGGATAACTTCGCGGATAGTATGGAACCTGTAGATGAAACCATACAGAAACGACAATTGGTGCATTTCTACAAAGCCGACCCAAGATGGGGACGCGGCGTAGCGGAACGTTTGGGAATAGATATAGAGGAAGCGGTATCCGACGAACTTCTAGAACTGCCTGACGAGAAGATAGCCGAAGCGCCGGTTGTTGAAGACCTGTTGGATTAGGAGCCCAATCTTCGTTACAAGGAAATCATTCGAATCATATTCGATACAGAGAAGAATAGATAGAGTAGGGACTCTAACGCCCAAATCTTTGGCAACTCAATTCCCAACCATTCAAATAAGCTGTATCCCAGCAATTCCAGGAACAATAATATCGCCAGTATTATTATCACTATCGGTGCAACATAGATAAACAGGTAAGCCAGCAGTGCGAGTAGAATTAAGATCCCTATGTATATCAGTAACGTCATCCACATCTCTAACAGTTCCTATATTTATATTACCAGATCTTCTATTAATAAGTTAGGTGCTCTTGTAAAAGCTAAAGAAGCAAAAATTATAATCTTGTGACCAATTAGTGGGCAGAAGTGCTCGTTAAAAACAAATAAATTGGTCGCCCTATTACATTACAAGGTGAAAAAGATGAATATAGAAACCGATGATATGGACGATGTTGAGGAACTGAAAGAAGTGATGGAGACGTTGAATGAGACCGTACCTGATTTGATATCTGGAATAGTTAAGGCGATATACAATACGGAAGACAGTAAAAACTTGGCGAAGAGCACCGCAAATTTCTACAAAGAGTTAGTAGACGCGGGGATGGAAGAAGACAAAGCTTACGAACTCACTAGAGACTTCATGGAGAGCCGAGATGTGACTTCCGTTGTGAAGAATATCCTGAGCGAAAAGGGCGGTTTCATCGATGAAGACTTCGATGAAGAAACTAGCGAAAAGATCAAAAAGAAAATTGAAAAGAAGATGGAAGAAAAGATGGACGAGGAATGGGAATAGATGAAAGAAGGTAAGAGAGACGGAAAACCACTGTTGGCTTTAAAAGTCTTAGTGGCATCTCTTCCTCTCCTTCTAAAGATCGCTCTCGTCTATTTGAAATTTAAAAGAGCTACGAAGAAGAGAGAGAAGATATTCAGGAAAACTTTGAAGAAAGAAGGTGTTGAAGATCGAGTCGCAGAAAAACTTGTAGAGGAGTTACCAGAGATCAGTATAAGAGATTTTCTCTCAAATAAAGTTGGTAAATTCGATCTTTGAATGCAATCAGTAGAAAATCAGCTAAGAGGCTGTTATCATGAGTGAGGAGGAAGAGTCAAAGGAGAAGGAGCTCAAGGAAGAAATAGAAACCTTGAAAAATCAGATAAGCGGACTCGAGAGTATGATAAATAACTTGATGAATTTGCACAAGACCGTTCTTGACAAGGCTTCTGCAGCCTCTGACGTCGAGGAAAGATACATGAAGATGCTCTCAATTTACAAAAGATTCGGTAAGATATCTCCCGCTCAAATTTCCGGGATAAAAGACCCTATTTCCGAAAAAATAGTGGAGATATTGTTTGACAATAACTCTTTAAACATAACTCAGATCACAGGAAGACTGAGGGAGAAGAAAGGTAGCGCTTCAAGACATACAGTGAGAAAGAAATTAAGAACACTGGAGAAAGAAGGAGTCGTAAAGAAAACAGACGAAGGTAAAGGAAAGAATTACGAACTCACGGAAGAAAAGATCAATGAATGGGCAGAAATACTCGGTATTAAAAAATAGATTGATCAAACTTATAAATTGACTGAGGTATAGTAGATGAAAGCTCTAGATGAGGGTGAAAAAGGCGCAGGAAAAGCGCTAACCGTAAAAGATTTAGAAAAAACGTATCCGCAGTGGAGAAAGGAGCCCACTAAGGCTGTAGATGGTATCTCCTTCTCCGTAGATGAGGGAGAGATCGTAGGCTTTCTAGGACCAAACGGAGCTGGGAAAACCACTACTATAAAATGTATATGCGGGCTCGTCGAGCCGACAAAAGGAGATATAGAGATATACGGTATAGACGTGGTCAAAGATACTAGAAAGGCTGTGAGCAATACTAGTGCAGTTCTTGAAGGAAACAGAAACATATACTGGAGATTGACAACTAGAGAAAATCTAGAGTTCTTTGCAAGGTTGCATGGAAGGAGTTTAAAAGAGGCGGAACCTGAGATAAAGGACCTGTTAAAAAGGTTCGATCTTCAAGATAAAGAGGATATGCCAGCTAGAAAACTTTCGAGAGGTATGCAGCAGAAGTTGGCTTTGAGCTGCGCCTTGATTAGAGGGACGGATTTTTTACTCCTGGATGAACCTACTTTAGGTTTAGATGTGAAGACTTCCAAAGAGATGAGAGCGTTCGTTAAACAACTAACATCTAACGGAGGAAAAACGATACTATTGAGCAGCCACGACATGAATGTGGTTGAAGATGTATGTGAAAGAGTGATCATCATGAATGAAGGAAAAATTCTAGCTAACGACAGCGTGAACAACTTGAAAGATATATTCAATGTGCATCTCTATGATTTTATACTTAAAGGAGAACCGAAACTCTCCGAACTGAAAAATAAATATGAAATCACCGACATACACTATGAAAACGGTAAAACTAAGTTAAGAGTGTCTCTGAAGAACTCCGATTCTTTTTACGAGTTGGTAAATCACCTTCAGAATAAAAGTGTAGAACTAGAGGAAGTCAAAAATTTAGATAAAAATATGGAGGAGATCTTCATGGACGTTATCGAGAGGAAGGGTGTGATAAATTGAAAGAACACATCATCTTTTACTCCGTAGTGAAAAAATATTTCATCGAATTAAAAAGATACTTTTTGAACACGCTGATGACAATGGTTGGAATATTCATTCTATTTTTGTTAGTGTTCTTTGGATTGAGGAGCTTTGAAGCGGGCACTGAAACTTTACAAGGTAGCATCGTAGGATTCGCGATGTGGATCTTTGCCGTGATGGCTTATAGTGAGATGTCATGGGGCCTGCTTCAAGAGGCGAGAGACGGTACCTTAGAACAATTATATCTGACTCCTTCGACTTTTAGGAGGATTTCAGCATATCGTGTCTTCGGCTCTTTTATCTTTCAATTTATACTGTTCATAACATTTCTAGGAATAATGATGGCCGTCACAGGAGAGTACCTGAGTTTGAATCCAGGTGTTGTCATCCTTATAAGTCTTACACTACTTTCAGTTTACGGTCTAGGTTATATCATGGGCGGACTTTCATTGGTCTTCAAGAAAGTACAGGCGGGCAATCAGATACTTCAGTTCTTATTTATCCTTCTGCTAGTACTTCCAACGATCACGGACCACCAAATAATCTATTTCGTCCCGATATCATGGGGAAACCTCATGATCAACAGGATGATGATCGACGGCTTATCACTTCTCGATTTTACCCTATTCGAATATTCAATACTGCTCGCAAATTCCTTCGCCTACTTGATCGTTGGGTTGTTCATATTCAGTCTGATGGAAAAAGCAGCGAAAAAGAGAGGTCTGCTCGGTCACTACTGATAAAAATATCGATTATTAGGTCGTGAAAGCATTTCTATTGTATCCCAAAACACCACTTCAGGCTGTTATATTGTAGAAAAGTACTTATAGAAACCAAACAGACCTATAGATGTAAAATATGACAGAAGAACTCTTTGAAGAATCGAAGGAAGCCTGTAAGGCCGTTGCAGAAAAAGTGGAAGAGATGGACGAAGAACTTTCACCGCTAGAGATCAAGATGATGGTAGAAGAAGAGCTAGGATATGGTTTAGAAAAGAAGGAAACGATGGTCTTAGCGCTGACTTTCAAACACATCGATAATCTCTTCGAAAAATCAGGTAAAAGTTCTGAATCAGCGATGATCTATCGATAATTGAGAACAATTTATTTTTAAAAGAAACATACATAAAAAACTATGCCGGCTACCAACCCTAGATAGCCGGATTTTTTTCAAAATTCACTTATGATGTTTTGGTGTTAACGGTGTATCTATGAAGTGTATTATTCCGTTAGATCCCTCGATATCGGTTTTTATCACTTTAGATTCATTCACTCTTACGCCACTCGATGTGTCTACAGTTATGTCCTCCCCACTCATGGAAGTAGCTTTTTCCATCTTCGCGACGTCTTTTGCGGTATATTTGCCCGGAACGATGTGGTATTTTAGCGTATTTACTAATTCGTCGTAGTCACCCAACAACTCATTCAATTCGTCGCTCGGTATTTTGTTGAAAGCATCGTTTGTTGGAGCAAATATTGTATAAGGTCCTTTTTCCTCGATAATTTCTTCGATGTCAGCCTTCTCTATCGCATCCCACAGCGTTTTCAATTGGCCCTCATCTCTCAATGTCTCTGCTATATTTTTCATCTTTTTCACCTCCTTTTCCTTTTATATAGTCAAAGGCTCAGCTAGTATATACGCCTTTCTACTCCTAAATAGAGGTCTCTTATAAAACATAAGAAATAACCATATAGATTTAACCAAA
>CAZRWG010000119.1:0-4752 GCA_964603805.1 uncultured Thermoplasmata archaeon | reverse complement strand
TTTGATAGCTACAATTGTAAGAAAGAGAGGAATTAAGACTTCTATTCTCAATCTGACTTCACTCGGCGTAGGTTTAGGAACATTGGTCGGTATCGTAATGGGTCTTTTGATGGCTTGGACTTTCGGTGAGGGATACTTAACAGGGTTTTCTGTTGGAGCTAGTGTTGGACTTTTAGGCGGAGCATTGCTGGGAATCCTCAGCAGCGTTTTTTCTAGAAGATAAACTTTTTTTGATCTTGGAGATGTAGAAAAACATGAAGACTGAAAGACCTAGTGACGAAGAGTTGAAGGAACTGATCGAGGTCTATGGACCGCCTTCCTTCAAAGAGAGGCAGGTACATCTTGAAGGAGTTGAATATAAGGCTGATAAACAAGAATCCAAAGGAAAGGCCGTGATCGAGGTCAAAAAAGATGGAATGGTTGCTGGTGTAAGATCTAGAGATGGAAAAAAGTACGTTCTACCGCAGGGAGATGTATCGGTTGATGAAGGTTTCGTCGAAGGAGCGCGAAGAATCTGTTACGAAGAGACCGGAGTCGAAGTTAAAATTATCAGATTGAAGGAGATCAGGAGGATACAGATAAAATATTTTGATGAATTAGTCGAGAGATGGTATTTTCTTTTTGAGACTGAGAGGATCGAAGAAGAGTTAAAAAAGAAAGAGTTTGAGGGTATCAAGTTCTTGGAAGAAGTTTCTTGGGAAGAGGTATATCAGTGACGTTTCGTAGACTCAAACAAAGACCAAAGTAAGCATCATAACCAGCATTCCCAGAAAGAGACCTATATTGGATGTGTGTTCGTTTCCATATTCTCTTGAGATCGGTAAAAGTTCATCAAAACTTATGAAGACCATTATACCGCCTACAAAGGCTAATGTAGCGTTTAGAACACCTTCAGTCATGAAAGGATAAAGTATCAAAAAGCCTATCAAAGCTCCCGCAGGTTCTGCTAAACCGGAAAGGAGTGAATAACCAAAACCTTTTGCTCTAGATTTCGTCGAATAGAAGATCGGTACAGCGACAGCTATCCCTTCGGGAATGTTATGTGCCGCTATTGCTAGAGCTACTGAGATGCCCAAAGAAACGTCTAAGAGTGAAACTGTGAAGACCGCCATCCCTTCAGGAAAGTTGTGTAAGGCGATGCCTATAGCTGTCAACACGCCGGCCTTTTTTAGCCTCGCTTCAGTTTCTTCGTCAAAAGTACCTATTTTTTCCTCGTGGAAAGGTTCTGGTTCAGTATCTATATGCAAGTGAGGCACTAACTTGTCGAGGAAGAACATGAACAAGATGCCGATAAAAAAGGCTACATTTGCTAGAAAAAAACCTATTGCTTCCATCGACTCTAATAGGAGTTCCACCATTGAAACGTAGATCATGACTCCGGCAGCAAAGCCGAGTAGAGGTGAAAGATAACTGAGCTTAGGTTTGCGTATAAAGAAAACAACTAGTCCTCCAATTCCCGCTGAAAGTCCAGCTAAAGTGGTCAACAGGAATGCGATTTGTAGGTCTGTCATTTTTATCCCTCGTCAAAAGACATATTTATTCTAACTTATATAAACTTCTTTTGATCACCAACGGTGTCTTGGATTTCTAGGTATAAGTATCCACAAAATTATGTAGACAAGGATAGCGGTACCTAGAGATGCCACGGCTAGTACAACCCAGATTATTCTAACTAATACGGGATCTATCTTGAAGTACTCACCTACGCCTCCACATACGCCTCCTAGAAGTTTATCTTTGCCAGATCTATACAGTCGTTTGATATCCGAATCCTCTTTCCATTCATCTTCCATATAAATTCCTCCTTTAGATTCTTTACTTTCATTTATCAATAGCAAGAGGTAAAACAATATCAGTAAAAGCAGAAAGATAGTGAGGAGATTCCCGTGCAGCGAACGTACTGCATAACTTAGAGTATCTAACTGGGGTTCCATAATCAGAAATAATCTCCCGATAATCCAAATCCAGACTATGATAGAAAGGGCAGTGGTTATAGGCGAGATAAATTTGAATTTCTTTGGATATCTTTTTGAAAAATAAGAGGAGTAATTGAATAATAGCAGTAGCAAGAAGAAGAGAGCTAGATAAGTTAAAACAAAATCTCCTGCGGCTATGAAAAATGTACTCGGAATAGCATCTCCTATGCTGTAAAGGGCCCAAATCAAAACGCCTAGAAGTACAAGACCGACAAGGCTCCATATAAAGGGACCGAAGGCTCCAAAAAGGCCGTGATAAGTGCTTTCCAACTCCTCACCTAATCTATCCCCAAATATCTCCATCTCTTCCCCAAAATCATCTATCCTTTCCTCTAAACTCTTCGTCATGCTATACTTATTATCAATCTACGATTTAATGTAAAAATGTATCGATTCGTATTTCTGCGGTATTGTTAAATATTCATTTAGCAATCTGTTATGGAGACAATATGGAAAAAGAAGCTCAGATGAACAAAAATTCTCAGAGAAACGGAAAAGACAAGATTTACAATATGTTGATTGTCGAAGATGATTTTGAGATCTCCGACCAACTCGAGAGAATACTGAAAAATCCGAAGAGATTCGACTGTAAGATAACAACGGTTAGAAGTGGAAAAGAAGGTTTTGAGTGTTTGAAGGACAATAATTTTGACGTCGTTTTGTCCGAATTTGAGATGCCAGATATGGACGGTATTGATTTTCTGAAAAGAGTTGAGAATGAACATCCAACGGATATAATGAGATTTTTGATAATAGACGAAGGCGACACTGATAGAGCTAAAGAAGCTATAAAAGATGGGATAATCCATCAATACATCGAAAATCCGTGGGATAGTGAAGAGGTAAAATTAACAGTCTGTGAAAAACTCAAACGAAAAGAGACAAGGGAATTTGAGAAGCGGATGGATGTGAGCGACGTCTCAGAAGCTATAAACACTATAGAATACTTTCAGGAAAAAATGACCGATGACGGCGAAGGATCTATTGATAAGGAAAAACTTATCTTTGAATTCGATTCAAGTTCTGAATTCAATAAATTCTCTTTCGAATTGAAAAGGATGAAAAACATCCGGATATTGGATGTACACGTATTTGAAAACAAATATGTAGTTAACGTTGGTTTGTATCCGAAATCATATGATAAGATAAAATAGAAGATATTGAGAGTCAAAAGGAGAAATAAGTAGGAAATTTAAAAAAGATTTAAGTAGTAAGGATAAATTTGTAAATAACATGCCTAAGACGACAGGTGAGAGAAAGACCGAACTGGTGGCGACCCGTTTGACCCCTCCTTTGAAGCAGGCTGTGGAGAAAGAGGCACATAGAGAAGGCAGAGATGTCTCCGAATGGCTTAGAAACCTGCTGATCGAAGAGCTAAGAGAGAGGGGTAGTCTTCCTGACAGGCTCTCTATTGGAAATCTGGAGGATAACAGATGAGCGAAAGGATATCTACTGGCATAAATAAATTGGATAGATTGACCGGAGGAGGCTTCATCAAAGGTTCCTTCGTGCTGCTTTCTGGTGAGCCTGGAAGCGGTAAGACGATGCTCTCGAACTCCTTTTTGAAAGAAGGATTGGAGAATGGCGAAAACTGCATCTACGTGACTTTTGTAGAGCCTGAAGAGAAGATCATGGAATACGGAAAGAACATGGGTGCAGATTACGCGAAATACGAAAAGAAGGGTAAATTTAAGGTCCTAGATAGACCGGTTGGAGAAGAGATGCACGTTGAGGACTTGACCACTGAGATAATAGACGAAGTGAACAGTATGAACTGTAAAAGATTGGTTATCGATAGTCTTTCGGCTTGGATCCTAGGCTTTCCTGCGGGACAGAAGAAAAGAAGATTGGTCAGAACTCTTTCTAGGTTGTTGGATAGGATAAACTGCACTTGGATTGGTATAGTTGAACATACCCCTAAAGTGAATGAGGCTTCTTTTGAAGAGTATCTTGCGGATTCCGTAATATACATGGAAACGAGATTCATAAATGATGTTTTGAGAAGGGAGTTGAAAATATTGAAGATGAGAGGTAGTGATCACTCTCGAGAAGCTTACAAATATATAATAAATGAAAAAGGTATCCAGATAAAGGAACCTAAGATGACTGATCCAAGGGGTTAGTCTTGAAAATCATATAAGGTGTTATTTGATGGCTGATGAAAAATCCGAAAAGATGAAGGTGTTGTTCGTAGACGATGAAAAATTGCTTCTTACCCAGACCAAAATATTCTTGGAAAGATCAGAGTATGATTTCGATGTAGATACCGCTAGAGATGTGGGTGAAGCTATTGAGCTCATGAAAAATATCGAATACGACGCCGTAATTTCCGATTATAAGATGGAAGGTCGTGACGGTTTGGATCTTTTAGAGATCATTAGAGAGGAGGATAAAGATCTACCTTTTATCATGTTCACCGGTAAGGGCGATGAAAGTGTCGCTCAGAAAGCTTTGAATAAAGGAGCCAATCGTTATATCAGAAAAAGAGGAGACGCTAGGTCTCAGTATGATAAGTTGGCAGAGGCGTTGGTGGAACTGATCGATGGGGAATAAAAGTTGATTTCTTAACTATTTTTTCTTTTTTTTTGCTTTAGTTTTTAGAGGATTACGGTTCGATATAAGGGATCTATAATAAGATAGATAGGTATGAATAAAAAGTAAAATAACGTCTTTTACTATTTAAGTGTTTACAATTGTTAACTATGTGTTAAACAATTGTTTGCTCTGTGTTCCGTTATTGTTATTGAAAAAATATTATATAAATGGGGTTATGTAT
>CAZRWG010000118.1:0-4767 GCA_964603805.1 uncultured Thermoplasmata archaeon | reverse complement strand
TCACGTCGTAACCACCGAACGGATCAGTTATGGAAGTGTTGAAGTGTATGATCGTATCTTCATCTTCGGGATCTATCGGGAATGTGTACCTCTCCTCGTAGTCGGAGTCTCTGGGTGTCAGAGTTTCTGTATCTATGTATGTGGGGGTCGATATTTCCAGACGGCTCGGGAACTCCGAGTCGCCGAAGGCTAGACGCTTCCTGTAATTTTCGCTGGCCTCAATAACGAACTCGACTCTCAGCCTTGATCCTGCAGAGATATTGTGACCTTCGATATCTGTGGATACAGAATACTCGTTGAAGACCGTTCTCGCTTCGTCATACTCCTCATATCCATGGGCGAAGTGTTCGTCAGAATCATCCTCGTACAGATACATGTGAAGATCTAGAACGTTGGTGTGTCCTTCCACATCCGATATATCTATCCACGTGTATATCGTGATTTCACCTTCGAGTCTGAAGTCACCTGCAAAAGGCGGGTCGAGATACCAATCATGTCTAACTTCAGCGTAGGTCCAATCGGTCATGTACCGTTCCTCTCCTATGGTTGTGTTCATGGTCATGGCGTCTTCTTCGAAAGTCTCGTTGTGAAGATAAGCGGTCTTCTCCTTCAATTCTTCCTCTGTAGGAGTTTCGTCATAAATTTGGTTCTCGTTCGCTACAGATGGTGAAGTAGCTATGAGTCCGACAGCTAGTACAGCTATGACAGTTATCAATCCTATCCTTTTTATCGCATCTAATTTCATCTATAGCACCTCCTTATTTTTGGCTATGGCTATACCGCCTGCGGCTATGATGACCACGAGCCCTAAGATCAGGAAGAACAGATTCGTCGTATAGATCGGTATAGGATAATCCTCAAATTCCATGGAGTACTGACCGCTTTCCTGGACAGATATCTGCTCAGAAGTCTCGACGTCTACGGAAGTCCAGTGCTGTGTAGTTACCAATCTAGCCTGTAGCTCGTATTCGCCTTCGGCCACCTGTCCGAATGAAACTTCTCCGTTCTCGTCTGTCCTTTCGGTCATTATCGGTTCGTTGTCTTTCATAAGCGTGACCCTCGCACCCTCGACATCTTCTATTTCTACGTCTAGATGGTGGACGTCCGCTTCTAAAGTCGTTTCCTGTTCACCTTCTGTAACTTCGACTGAATGTTTACCAACATTAGTATCTCTCCACGTTATCTGGAAATTGAATACAGCTTCTGGAAGTTTGAGTGTGGCTTCTCCGTTGATGTTTGTAGTGTCCGTAAGAACGAGTTCGTCTTGATGTTCCACTCTCAGCTCCGCGTTTTTCAGGATTTCGTCCTCGCTATCTACTACGGTGGTCTGTAGACGGTACACGTCTGTACTCACCTCAAAATGAGTAGAGTCCTCATCTACCATGAAGCTCTCATCAGCCACATCTATATCGAGCCAAGAGACCTCGAAGGTGTGTTCCCCCGCCGCGAGCTGAAACTCGGCTTCGCCGTTCTCGTCGGTCTCTGCACTAGCTATATCCTTGTTGGTCCTTTCGTAGACCGCGTCGATCGAAGCTCCAGATAGTTCTTCTCCAAGGTCGTCCTGTGTTTGAACTGTAACGGTGAATATATCGGTGGTGAGCTTGATCGAACCGGTCTGGTCCAATTCATAAGTACCTTGATAAACGCTGGCGTCGTTCCAGAGTACCTCGAAGTAGTATTCTGTTGCGGGAAGCCTCATCTCTATCTCGCCCTCTTGGTCCGAGAGGATGCTTTCAGCAGCGATCCTGGTATCTTCATAGGAGGAGATCATCAACGCGTTGTTTATCGGGTCTCCTTCTCGATCTTCTATCGAAACGTCTAGATGATAGATGTCGACCCCTAAAGTGTGGGTATCCGATCCGTCTATCTCTAGATCGAACTCTCCGACGTTCCTGCCTTTCCAATCAATCTGGAAGCTGTAGTCGCCTTCAGGGTATCTCTCCATCAAGATCTCACCTTCATCGCCACTTACCATGGGTTCTATAGCGGTGGTCCCGTTGGGATGGGACATGTAGACGTTAGCGTCTTCTACCGGCTGGTCCTCTCTATCGAGAATCTGTACGCTAGTGTAGTAGATACCTGCGGTTAGTTCGAAAGGATCTTCTCTATCTATATCTCCTGTTTCTCTCACGTCTATAGTTCTGTTCGTACTCACTTCGGTGTCCTGCCAGTCCACCGTTATCATGTAGTTCGCTTCCGCTACGGTGAAGTTGACGATGCCTTCCTCGTCGGTCTCGTTAGAAAGAAAGGTGGCGTTTTCGTTTATCTTGAGATTAACTTTTGAATTGGTCAAGAGTTCGCCCTGATCGTCTCGCAACCTCAGGTTGATGTAGTGGTCTAGTCCGCCTATCACGAAGGCGTGTTCTTCATGCTCATCATGATTCTGGAACTCTCCCGTTCTTTCGTAGGCTATCATTCCGTTCTTGTCAACGGCTCTTACCGTGATGTTGTAAACGCCTTCTAGCATGTCGGTGTAGTTCCAGAAGTACTTGTAACTACTTTGGTAAGAATCGAAGTATCCGTAGGTCTGATCCATGCTGTGACTTTCAAAGATGGTCTCTTCAGGTCCTTCAAGGGTGATGTTGACCCACTCGATGTCGTAGCCTCCGAAGGGATTTGTCACAGAAGCGTGGATCGAGATGTTCTTGTTTTGAGCTTCCGGATCGAATAGGTCTCTTTTTTCACCTTCGTGGTCTTCGGTGTGAACGTCCGATACTCTCATATAATCCAAACAGGGCAGCGTTACGTTCGTGTCGGCCATGAAGTCGTTTCCCTCTTCGTCTTCGACGTGACCTCCGAAGGCGATCTGGTAGGCGTTCTCAGAGTCCCCCCATATATCGAACGTCACTCTAAGAGAGGATCCCTCGGATACGGTGTAAGTTTCTTCTATATCGAAAGAAATCTCATATGTCGACCACTCTGTATCTAGATTGTGACTGATATCGTCCATTTCTATAAGTTCCTCATCGGTCTCGTTCACTTCCCAAAGTTCGTAGCCGAACGTAGCCGAAGGAGGCGACTCTTCTCTCGCTCTCCCCCAAACCGAAAGTGTAGAGGTCCCGTTGAGGCGCAGATCACCTGCAAGCTCCGGAAAGAGGTACCAGTCGATCAGTTCTCTGAACTCGGTGAGTTCTGTCTTGTTACCTCTTCTTTCAGGGTAGGTTGTGTTGTATATCTCCTTAGTCGTTCTACCGCCGATACTGACCGCGTCCCGGATACCTTCCATGTAGAAGGTCTTGTTTTTGAGTTCGTCGGTTTGATCGGTCCCCGAGATAGAATCCTCGATCTCCGTTGCCTCTGTGGAAGCAGAAACGAACGATAGTGTTCCAGTGATCAAAAGTAGAGTCAGCAATATGATAAAAGCCTTGCTTCCGAACCTATTTTTCCATATCATGCATATCTAACCTGTTTGATAAAAAATCGTAAGGTACTTATAAGTAAATTATTTAACAAAATTCGAAGAAAACTGTTTTAAGAAAAAGAGAAAAGGTTTTTCATCTCAGTCCTTTCAATCTTTCCATGGCTTGAGCATAATCCTCGCTCTCTTTTGACCATTCTATCAGACGGTCGCAGGGAAAGTGTTTACAGGAATTACAGGATTCTAGACCCTTATCATTGGTGCAGCACTGGAGTATCCAGCAATCGGGAGACCAGTGATTTTCTTTTCCTCCATGACAGCCTTCGCAGAAAGGAGAGTTCTCCATAAAATCTTCCAGATTCATATACTTTTCTATACGGTGGGTTTCGATCATCCAGTCCATCATATCCCTTGCTGCGTTTTTGTCCGTATGGGCTTTGAAGATGGAGCACTCGTGGCATAGAAGACCACACGCTCCCATTTTTTTATTCATCTAGTTTCACCCCCTATTGTGATGTGATGAGATAGTGATGTAGAAGTATAAAAAGTGAGCGCTGTTGGAGAGGTAAACTTATTAAATTTATTTGCTTTAAAAAGGGTAATGTCAGAAAAAAATCTAGTAGGACGTTGCGGGCTGTACTGCGGTTCCTGCATCATCTATAGAGCAGAAAGAGATTCTGAAGAGTTGAGAAAAAGAATAGCTGAAAGGAACAGTTGTAAGATCGAAGAGGTCCACTGTGAAGGATGTCAAATCGTGATGGACGAAGGATGGGATGGTGATGAAGTTTGGGGTAAAAACTGCGATATTGTGAATTGTCTAGAAAGCAAAGGTTTGAAAACATGTTATGATTGTAGTGATGTATGCGAGAAATTTGAGAACTGGTATGAAGAGATGTTAGAGCACGGTGAAGACCTAAAGAAGAATTTAAAGAAGATAAAAGAGGACGATTTAGGAAATTGGTTGAATGAAGAAAAGGAGAAATGGTCCTGTCCAGAGTGTGGAAAACCTTTGATAATAAATTTGGAAGAATGTCATCACTGTGGCGTTAATATTTGAATAAAAAAAGAAAGAAAAATCTTTTTTATCCTACAATAGGAAGAGGACCGCTATCGAGAATGCGAATATGAACCATAACGTAACAGGTATATCTTTGAATTCTCCAGCTATAGATTTTATGACTACATAAGTGATTATTC
Source organism: uncultured Thermoplasmata archaeon (assembly GCA_964603805.1). Lineage (GTDB taxonomy): Archaea > Thermoplasmatota > Thermoplasmata > Halarchaeoplasmatales > Halarchaeoplasmataceae > Natronoplasma. The sequence continues at coordinate 212 of CAZRWG010000118.1, read as the reverse complement.
CTAGTACTATGCCGTTCGTTATATTGTATGTCAGCGGTATCGCGATCATCGCCGTGAAAGCTGGGATCGAATCTTCGTAGCTATCCCAGTCTATTTTTTGGGCGGTCTTGGTCATGAAAAGACCCACGAGCAATAGGATGGGGCCAGTAGCTACTGCGGGTATCATTTCTATTATCGGGCTGAAAAACATGAACGGGAGGAACAGTATCCCT
>CAZRWG010000117.1:0-4811 GCA_964603805.1 uncultured Thermoplasmata archaeon | reverse complement strand
GAGTCAAGATCCAATCTAAAGGAACGTCGTGTTTCTCGTGTGGTAGATCATCCACTACTTGGATAGAATGTACCGTCGTAAGTACTTCAGGTTCGCCGAGGTCCAACTCTCTCAATATTGCGTATTCAAGATCGCTGTAACCTCCTCCTTTCCCAACTCTCTTTCCGTTTTCGGAAACTGCTACAGAACCTGCCACGACCAGGTCTATATCTTTCATATTTTCCGGTTCTACATGATCTCCATATCTACTCGAGTGTTTGATGGTGGTCGCTTTTTTTTCTATCCCATCTGGAACATTTTTGGGTTTAATCTTGAGAAATCCTTTCCTCAATCTCGGAGTCGGCATGAAAAGTACCTTGCCTCTCTTTACAACCTCAGCTCTGACTGAATTTTGCGGAGAGTCAGGATTCACCTTGACTCTCTTAGCGTTTCTGAAAACAGGGACCTCTTTCAATTTTTCAGCGGCTTTCTCAGCTCCGACAAAATTTGGAATCCTACCCTTTATCGGAGTTGGAAATCTCGCCACACCTTCTTCCTCCATCCTGTTCCAAATCTCCTCTCTAATTTCAGATTTACTCTTCAAACTCATCTATTATCACTCTCTTCAGTGTACATCTCTTTTATCTTTCCTTCACACTGTTCACAGAGATCCACTCCTTTCCTGTCAGTATGTTCTATTCGGTTGGAGAAACTCATAACGCAGTTTCTATCTTCACAATGATCTAGACCTAATGTGTGACCGATTTCATGTATCGTCTCTTTTACGGCTCTATTCAAGAAAAGATCTAGATCTTTCTCATCTCTCCAGAACTTGGGTCTCAACCTGTGTAGGGAAATCAAGGAGAACTTTCCGGGTTTTTGTGCCTGACCAAAGATGAAATTGAGCCCTTGGCTGTACAAGTCTTCAGATGTGATCATCAGGATCTTTCCTTTTTTCGAAGCAAATCTAGAAGAAAAATGCTGGAGGATAATCTCAGCTCTATATTTATCTCTATCAGCATCGTAGGCTTCTGAAGGTAGTTCCACCTCTGGTTCTAAATTCACCCCTTCAACTATCGGATAAGCTTCCTTGAGATGTTCTGAGATAGTTTTTATGACAGTCTTAGAGACATCTTCGATAGGTATGATATTAACTTTCACCGTCTCAGTTGAAACAGTGTTTGTGATGTTAATTTCTTTTTCGGTTTTTGTTTGGTTTCAACTTTATTTGACTGTTTTTACTAAAAATCAACAATCACAAAGAGTATATACAGAGCTTTTAATACATCTCGGAGTTGAAAATATGTTAAAAGTATTCAGATGTTGGATTTGTGGTGAAACTTATCTGGGTGAAGAAGAACCGACTGACTGCCCATACTGCGGAGCGGATAGAGAATTTTTGAAGCCGGGTGAAGAGTATGAGTTACCTGATGTAGAACTAACAGAAAAATCAAAGGAAAACTTCGAAGAAGCTTTGGAATTGGAAGTTGATAACGCTACCTTCTATTACTGCGCATATAATAATGCAAAAAGTCCTAAAACAGAAGGGATGTTCAAAAGGCTCGCAAAGGTGGAATCTGAGCATGCCGAAGCTATATGTTTATTCCTCGATATAGAAGAACCCGAAATTGATAAACATATAGACAAATGTGCCGAAGAACTTCCTGATAATCTAGAAGATGCACACTCGAGAGAATCAAGAGCGATAGAACATTATCAAAAATTTGCTCAAGAAGCTGAAGAACCTAGAGTAAAAGAATTCTTCGAAGCTCTGGTCGAGATAGAAACGGATCATCTCGAACTTCATGAAAGTGAACTCAAAGAGTTGAATTGAAAAGCAAAAAGTCTTTCATCTCCTTTTTTTATATTCTTACTAGGTGAATTATGCCTCCTATATATTCAATAGGGCACTCTAATCTGAAGATAAAGGATTTCCTCGATCTTCTAAAAGAAAACGATATCGAGTTTGTGGTAGATATCAGGAGGTATCCTAGTTCTGCGGTTTACTCAACTTTTGAAAGCGAGAACATCAAAGAGATACTTGAAAAGGAAGGAATCGATTACATTTGGAAAGGTGAGATATTTGGGGGCTTTAGAGACGAGACCCTTGAAGATGGATCTCCCAACAAAGGATGGGACGTAACAGGCTTCCGTACTTATGCGGACCACGCTCTTTCCGACGAGTTTCAGGAAGAGATTGACAAGCTGATAGACATGTCGAAATCGAAAAACATAGGCATAATGTGCGCGGAAAGTATCTACTGGAAATGTTATAGAAGAATATTATGTGATTGGCTGGTGGCAAGAGGTGAAGACGTGATCCATCTGAGAAAAGGTGAAACTAAAAAACATGAGATCAGTGCCCGTGCCGTTGTGAAGGAGGAAAAGGTTACCTATCCGGGAGATAAAAAATTAGAAGATGAGTGAGTTTACAAAGCCTTCTTCTTTTCATCTATCCTCTCTGCTAAATCTTCAGCTAAATTTTCTAGGATCAATTCACCAGCTTCTTTTGAAGCTTTCCTCGCATCTCCTAACACGCCATTCTCGGTAAAATGTCTAAGACCTTTTGTGAACAAAGACGAGGTATCAACTACGCCTTCGTATCCTTTCTCAAGCCTATCTTTATTCACAAGTTCCTCGTCTATCGCCATCAAAACCGATGTTTCTGTCGCTCCTGCGTGTACCCCTTCTTCCTTATAATCTATTCCAGCTTCTTTCAAAGAATCTATCATGGTCTCCATATTCCTTTCCAAGTCCGCTACTAGTAAGATCTTGGCGGTATCCATCTTCTCAGCTATCTCAGGAGCTACTGCTTTAGAAGGTGCAAAGTTTCCTCCATGGAAAGGAACTAGAGCGATAAAATCGAATCCGTGCTCGTCAAAAGCTTTACAGTGCTCTTCTATAATTTCCATGAAAAGATCGTTGGACAAAGAAACGGTTCCAGGAAAATCCATGTGATGACTGGACACGCCTACTGAGAGAGTCGGGCCCATAAGGGCGTAGTCTAACTTTTCAGAGATCCTCTCACCCAGATCATCCGAAATGTAAGTGTCAGTCCTCATCGGCATGTGAGGGCCGTGCTGTTCAAAAGATCCCATCATCAAAACTACGGTGTCTTTACCCTCTTCGATTGCCTCTTCGATCTCTTTCCAACTCATCTCTTCCATCTTCAACTTTTCATCATTAACCATAAATTATCATTGATGGTGTAAAACCTTCTAGAAAATATACTTTGTCTATCTCCACTAATCTTATCCCAACTCTATCATGGTTAACGGTACATACATCTCTTTCTCCGAAATTCCACCGTGATTTCCTATCTCGAAATGCTCATCTTCATTGGTAAGCGTATCGTGGAAAATGTAGTTGTCTTTCATGATCAATGTGTAATCACCTATCCTGTGGTGGAGTTGAGGGTTCGTTTCAAAAAGACCGAAATAGTTCTCCTCTATGAGTTCTTCACTTCTATAGAGATAAGAAACATCACTAAGGTTTTCTTCCCAGTACTTTTCAAACTCTTCTGTTTCAGATGGATGAACATAACAAAAAACTGACCTATAATCTCCACAGAGTGGAAGTGTCAGGCAGTCCTTTAATTCTTGATGCTCTTCTAATTTTATCGATCTTTCCTCCTCGCTATCTATTAAACCGTGATCCGAAGTGATTATCAGTGTGGTATCGGTATCCTTTATACTCTCAACAAGTTCTTTCAACTGGAGACTCATATCTAAAAATTTTTTTGCTGTTGAGATACTATTAACGCCTTTCTCATGAGCTATACTATCAAAACCGTTCCAGTAGGCCTTGATATATCTTTTTTTATCCCCCGATTTTACCAATTTCTCCAAAATAGAAAAGAGCCCCTTCAAGGAAGAAAACCCTTTTCTATCACCTGCATAAAAAGAATTGAAAGCAGAATCTTTCAATTTTCCCAAGGTAACGTCTATAGTTTTTCTATCTATACCACTCATCAATGATCGAGAGGACAATATAGACGAGATATCCACACCGAGTTCTCTCAAAGAACGATCTCCAAATCTTGGTTTAAAAGGCAGTATGGTACTCACAACACCTACTTCCTTCAAAAACATATACCAGCCGGTAACGGCATGCTGCCGTGGAGCGTATCCAGTAAAGAAAGTCGGTATCGCTGAGGCAGTAGAGGATGGAAAGACTGAAGTTATCTTACCTCTCAAATTTTCGTAAAGGACTGTATCTTTTCCCTTCTCTTTCAAATATTCGTACCCTATCCCATCTAATACCAGCAGGATGATATTCTCTGAGCGCTCTAACTTCTTTTCATCTATTATATCTAATGTCTTATAGGGGCTCTCGGAACCTAATCCTACTGCCAAGGAACTCATGAGATTGACGATACTCCCTTTTTCATAATCTGGCAATACCATGTAGTTTTCACCGAGAAGGTATAAAACCGGTCACATGTACTTTTTAAGTTTATCCATCATCACTTCGACCCCTATCCCGGGTTCGTCAGAAGTCCATAATCTTCCGCTTTCAAAGGTCAAGCCTCTGCTTAGACCATCGGGAAGTAATAAATGACCGTCAAGGTCTGCATATTTGATATTCTCGCTAGATTCGAATAGATGTGCTGCCGCTCCTAAAGAAGGCTCCATCTCCAACATGCATCCAACCATCGCATCTACACCGTGATGTTCTATCACATCCACAATCTTCCTCCCGCCTGTCAATCCCCCGCATTTCATCAATTTTATATTTACCATATCTGCCATTTCATTCGAACAGATATTCTCCGCACTTTCATGATCTTTCATGGCTTCATCCGCCACTATTGGAAGGTCGGTATCTTTAGT
>CAZRWG010000116.1:0-4823 GCA_964603805.1 uncultured Thermoplasmata archaeon | reverse complement strand
AGATGAATTTCATATAGTAAGCGTTCAATCTCCAAAAATCTACAAGTTCCGCTAGGTCAATTTCCGCCTCGTAGGGGTTTTTAGATTGATTCATCATTATAGCGGCGATATTTTTAAACCTTCTAGGACCCGCCAGTAGATCTGCAGCCTTTCTAAAAACCGCCGCTCTATGATACCAATTTATCTGAGACCAATCGTCATGTGCTTTTTTAGCGGCTTCTATCGCCATCTCTAACTCTTCTTCACCGGCTAAATGTACTTTACCTAAAACATTCTCGTGATCGTGAGGAGATAAAATCTCTTTGGTGTTTCCTGTCTTTATCTCTTTTCCATCGATAACTATAGGTATTTCTATGGTTTCATTTTTCATTTTCTCCAGTTCTTTTTTTAATTCTCTCCTCTCCTTGCTCCCTGGAGGATATTCCTTTATTCTTTCCATCTCATTTTTTGGCTTTTCTATAGACCATAACATCTCCCGTACACCCATAATATAAATTGTATAACGGCTTTATAAACTCTTTCAAAGAATTTATGCTCGAAAAAAGGAAAAAGAGAATTTTAATCTTCTCTTTAATCGACTTTAGGTACTGGTACCTCTTTCAGTGTTTTCTCTATGATCTCTTCTTCTTCTACACCTTTTATCGCTGGACCAGGTTTAAGCACCAATCTGTGAGAAAGAGCTTCCTTAGAGATGAATTTAACATCGTCGGGAACCACGTAATCTCTTCCTCTCATGGCCGCGTTAGCCATAGAAAGTTTCATCAATGCTAGACTTCCTCTCGGGCTAGAACCTACCTCGACGTCCTTGTTCTTTCTAGTAGTTTGAACTATATTTACTATGTATTTTTTGATATCATCATCTAGATGTACATCTTCGATCTTCTCCTGCATATCTATCAATGTTTGTGGATTAGTTATCATATCTATGTCTACATCGTCGGTCTTCCTATCTTTCCTTCGCTTTAATATCTCCACTTCGTCGGATGCAGAAGGATAACCTACCTCTAACCGTAATAAAAATCTGTCCACTTGTGCTTCTGGAAGTGGATAGGTACCCTCGTATTCAATCGGGTTCTGGGTGGCTATAACGATGAAAGGGTCATCCAAGGTATGAGTTTCTCCCTCGATAGTGGTCTGTTTCTCCTGCATAGCTTCAAGTAGAGCAGCCTGAGTCTTAGGCGGAGCTCTATTCACCTCGTCAGCTAAAAGGATATTAGTGAATATAGGGCCCTTCCTCATCTTGAAGTCTCCCGTATTTTTGTCATAAATAAATGAACCTGTTATATCGGCAGGAAGAAGATCAGGAGTGAACTGTATCCTTTTGAAATCACATCCTAATGTTCTAGCGAAACAATTGGATAAAAGAGTCTTAGCAAGGCCAGGATAATCTTCAAAGAGAATGTTACCGTTAGCCAATATTCCGAGAAGGGTCTTTTCAAGAACGGATCGTTTTCCTACGATGGCCTTGCTAACTTCGTCTATAAGTGATTCGCAAATATCTGATACCTCTTCAAGTTCCATTATAATCCTCCTAGTTCTGTTTTACTGCTTCGAATGAATAAGTAAGCCTCAATTAAATGTTTTGGTAAATAATGCGTATTATAAATCTAGCACACCCAAACTATTATATCGAATCATTCTATAGTTTTAAACAATTATGGAATACGAATTAGTAAAAAAAGATAAACTGAAAATGGTAGGTCTGAACTATCATGGATCGATAACAGAAAACAGTGTTGCCTTTGAAGAAAGGGTCGAGGACCTTTGGAGGAGACTGTCTGAGTTCTTCATAGCAAGATGGGATTCTATCGAAAGCGCTGTCATAAATCCTGACCTTTCATATGAGATACAGGTCTGGAATGAAGAAGAACTGGAGGAAAGCGGTCTGATGAACGTCTTTATCGGAGTAGAGTTCAAAGACCTTGAAGATATTCCGGTACAGCTAGTCGGAAAGGTACTTCCAGGTGGTAAATATTTATCATTTACACTGGAAGGAGAAGAGATACAGGGATGGGAAGAGTATCTACTTCAAGAGTGGTTTCCTAAGTCCGATTATTGGTTAAGAACATTTGACGATCAATTATTCCATGTACAGTGCTTTCACGAGGATAAATTTAAGGGAATAGACAATCTTGAAGAATCGGAGTTAAAAGTACTAGTTCCAGTAGAAGAGATCGACCAAGAGATAAGAGAGAAGTGAAAAACAGGTCTTATGCAAGGATATCTTTTAATTTTATCCTCATCTCTTCAAGTTGATCGTGAGTTAGATTTTCATCTTTCCTTTTCTTTCCTATGAGTTCATGAAAGATGGGAACTATTTCCTTTTCTTTGGCCATGCCTCGTCCAGTACCGATTTCCATAACATATACTAGGTCGCTGATTCCGCGCTCAACTTCCTCAGGAAGTGGATTCGAGAGGATCTCATCTATGATCTCGGGTTCTTTTTTCTCTAATTTCTTATCTTCTTGTTCTAAAAAAGTCTCTATTTCATCTAAATCTTCTTCTTTCAGATTCCAACCTGAACTTTTTACGTTCTCCTCCAAATGTTCTTTAGAGGAAGGGCCGGTCAATGCACTTATTATACCATCTTGGGAAAGGACCCAATTTATGGCCACCTGCGTAGATGTTTTTTCATATTTTTTGCCAACTTCCTCCAACTTTTCTGATATCCGAAGAGCGGAGTTGAATCTTTCTCTTTTGAACAGAGGGTCCATATTTCTTATATCGCCAGGATCGAACTCAGTACTCTCATCTATTTTTCCAGAGAGTATTCCTCTTCCGCTCACACTGAAAGCTATAGCTTTTACTCCGTACTTCAAGCAGAGAGGCAGTAATTCTTTTCGACTTTTCCTAGAAACAGCACTCAATTCCATAAGACAGAAGGAGACATCACCTTTTTTTAGATATTCTTCTACTCTTTTAGTAGGGAGATGGCTGACGCCGTAATGTTTTATCTTTCCCTCCTTCTTCAAATCATCAAGAGCATTGATAGTCTCTTCCACAGATGTTTCTGGATCATCGAAATGAACTAGATATATATCGATATAATCGGTACTCAATCTGTCTAGGCTATTCTCACAAGCATTTTTTACATCTTCATAAGAAAGGGATGGTTTTCCGTCCTCGCCCATACCTATCTTGGTGGATATTATCACATCTTCCCTAACTGGACTAACAACTTCTCCAAGCAGCTTTTCTGCTTCATCTCCGTAAGTTGCGGCTGTATCGAAAAGATTTATCCCAAGGTCGAGAGCGTGGTTTAATACCGATTTATAATTTTCTGGATTCACTGAACCATAAGAGCCGCTGAGCGCATAGCAACCCATACCCACTTCAGAAACATCTAAATCTTCGTGGCTTCTGTATTTCATCATCTATTCGCCTCTATTGACCATCGATAATGCCATATATAAAATCATTTTTAGATTCAAGAGCGAGAGGGTAAAATTATGTTCTCTGGTTCCTGGCCGTATTTTTTGTAGTTACCATCTGAGTAACTCTGAGCAGTTAAGGCACATAGATATGCATCAAATTCATGCTGACTTTCGAAGTCACCTCTTTCTTTCTCCACATCCAATATCTCTTCTACAGCTCGGGGATAAGTTTCTATAATTTCACATTTTCCTTCTAGCGCTTTTTTGATCCGTTTTGCCCTCTTCGAGAGAGTTTTCATTCCTGGTGTATTCAAAGGTAACATAGGTCCAAAATTTGACATCAATTCTCTTTCTGCAGGCCTGAATGCTTCTTCGCTTTCAGTCAAAGGTGCATCTATCGCTGCGACAGATGCTTTTTTAACGGATTTTATTATCTCGTGGTTTTTGAAAACGAGTTGTACTTCTATATCTCCATCTAAAATACAGATACCGGTTTCATTCTCCTCCTTTGCCGCAAGGTCAATGCCCACGTACATATTTATCCTCTAAACTAGCTCCCTGCTCGCCTAACTTTAAAATATCAATAGTATATATCATATTTACATATCATGACTGACATTTACGGAACTCACGAACCGCCTTTTGAATTCATCGAGGGGGAATTGACTCTTAAAGCTATAGAAGAAGAACAAAAAGTAAACTATACTAGGGAATTAGGAGAGGACACTTTGGAAAAGCCGGTAATATCAGAAGATAACAGGTTGACCATACAGCCTGTAGAGCCTTTAAACCTGCCGAAGGAGCTAACTTCTTCACTTCTTATAGATTTTGAAAATCCTATAGTAATAGATTCAGGCATGAAGAAAGAGATCTTTGCCACGTTTCCTATCGAGATTGCGGTATTCCTTGAAAGTGGTTCACCAGAAAAACCTCTAGACATATTCACAATGGCTAAACAAAAGTATACGCTGTACGGTGACGTGAAGACAGGTACTATTTGCAAATATTGGACTACTGAACAAAGTACGACTATCCCTGAAGACCTTAATCCTTTGATCGAGGGTATAATGGCTTTAACAATAGTCAATAGAACTAAGGAATGGAAGGAAGTAAAAAAAGTGGTCTTCGACGCCTATGGTATGAAGATATATTATGATGAGGAAAAGGTTGGTATGAAGGGAGCGATGTTCATAAAAGAAGAGGAACTTTCTGAGACAGGTTTTTCAAATAAACCTATCGCAGAAAATATGACTAAAGCTAGGGAGATATACAGAAAGAAAAAGAGTCCTATAAAAGGAGGAACGAAGTTTGTGATGGAGAGTGGTATCTGATGCTCGATAGAGTCCTCTACGGCAGCGTAACTGTATCAGATTTATTGGTAAGTGTAATAATCCTTTTTCTTGCGGTAATACTAGGGAAAGCTGTTTCTCTTCGTATTAGGCATTCCTT
>CAZRWG010000115.1:0-4841 GCA_964603805.1 uncultured Thermoplasmata archaeon | reverse complement strand
TAATCCCCTTGATTATATTCCTTGGAATTGGAACTATGACCGATTTTTCTCCTCTATTAGCGAATCCTAAGACTTTTCTCTTGGGAGCAGCAGCCCAGTTGGGAATATTTATGGCTTTAGGGTTGGCTATAATAGTAGGTTTTGATCTTAATGCTGCCGCTTCTATCGGAATCATAGGTGGTGCCGACGGTCCGACGGCAATATATGCAGCTACTCAACTAGTAGGTGAAAGACCAGAAATAATCGCTGCAGTCACAGTTTCAGCTTACTCATACATGGCTTTGGTACCGATAATCCAACCGCCTATAATCAAGGCTTTAACTACTAAAGAACAGCGTACTATCCAAATGGGAAAGATGAGAAAAGTTAGCAAAATTGAAAAGATCGTCTTTCCCATAGGCGTCACAATCATAGTGGGACTTATAGTTCCTTCTGCTCTTCCTTTAGTGGGTATGTTGATGCTTGGTAATCTTTTCCAGACATCTGGAGTTATGGACCGATTATCTGATACAGGTGGAAATGCATTGATGGATATAGCCACCATAATGCTTGGACTCGGTGTTGGTTTTCTTATGACTGGTAATACATTCCTAAGATTTGAAACTATCAAGATACTTCTTTTGGGAGTTTTCGCATTCGCAACAGCTACTGCAGGCGGAACACTATTTGGCCAGATATACTACAAACTATCTAAGGGAAAAATAAATCCGATGATAGGAGCCGCTGGTGTTTCTGCAGTTCCAATGGCTTCAAGAGTTGTACAGAAAATGGGACAAAAAGAAGATGCAGGAAGTCATCTCTTGATGCATGCGATGGGGCCTAACGTCGCAGGTGTAATTGGTTCCGCTACGGCCGCGGGAATCTTGATAGGATTGTTGGCGTGATAATATGGAAAGCGAATTTGTAAAAAAAGGAGAAGAAAAAAAGAGGGAGGAGGTTAACGGCAAATTATTCCGCTTGATGCAGAAATCAAGCGAGATGGAAGCTATAATCGCAGAACTAGAAGTTGAAGCGGAATCGGACGAATACTGCCACGAAGGAGAAGAAATACATTTGGTTCTGAGTGGAAAAATCGAGTATTTTGTGGGTGATGAAGTCTACGAGATGGAGGAAGGAGATACTCTTTGGCACCCTTCAGATATACCTCATCATGCAGAGAACGCCGGTGATGAAAAAGCTTCATACGTTACAGTAAGTTCACCTCCCACCTTTATGTGAGGGAAGACCATAAAGATATACAGGCTTGAAGAAACGTCTTCTACTAATGAAGTAGCGAAGGCTCTGTGTGAAAAAGAAAGTGAGGACTTTGTGGTTCAAGCTGACAAACAGACTTCGGGAAAGGGTAGGAAAAACCGTTCGTGGAAATCCCCTCCTGGAAATCTTTATTTTTCGCTCTGTACAGAGATGACTTCTCTTTTACCATTACGAGCCTCAGTAGCAGTAGCTCAATCGTTAGGGGAAATAGGTATTTCCTCTTCGCTCAAATGGCCTAACGATGTTATCGTGAATGAGAAAAAGATATGCGGTATATTAACAGAAGTTGTAGATGATAGAGGAGTCATAGGGATAGGCTTGAACATCAGGTCAGCTCCTATTGAAGGAAGTATATGCATTTCAGATTTACTAGAAACCAAGGTATCGCTGGATGATATGATGAAAAAGATCATCTCTAATTTTTATGATATAGACGATGTGATAGAAATCTACAGGGATTATTCCTCTACTATAGCAGAGAACGTTAGGATAAAAACCACCAGTGGAGAATTTGAAGGTGTAGTTACCGATATAGATGAAAAAGGTAGACTCGTCCTCGAAAACGGTAAAAAGTTCATCTCTGGAGACGTGATCCATCTCAGAGAAGAGTCCAGTTAAAAATTCAAATCTCTATGTCTTCGACAAAGACATCTCTTTTTTTCTCATCTATATTGATTTGTATATTACCAATATCTTTTCTATCCACGCAGTAACCATCGATGAATTCCTCTAAGGTTAGCTTTTGAGTTTCATAAACAGGAAATAAAGAGGTCTCTAGCGCTTCTTTAATACCATATGGCAGACCATCGGAACCAAAGATAATATCCTCACCAGGAACAAATCCTACTTCATCTATAAGCATCCTGAAGGGATTGTTCTTTTTGAGATACTTTTCTGACAATCTATCGGAGTAATGTTTCGAATCGATGCTAAAGTTGGGCTGCATGCTGAGAGTTATACCTAGACGTTTAGCTTCCATAGCGGTCTCTTTATCTATGAATTGCGCGTGTTCAATACGAGTTTTCGGCATTTTGGAACCGTTCCTCTCTATCTTGCTCAAAGTGTCGATTATCATCTCTATGGCTTTATCACCTATGGCGTGGACAGCGATCTTGTCTTTCTCTAGACTGAGCAAAGTATCTTCAAATTCTTTTTCTCCATAAACCATGACTCCGGTGCCGCCGTCGAGATAATCTTCATTTATAGCAGCGGTCCTAGGCCCTAGTGCTCCGTCTACAAAGAGCTTGATACCTTCAATCTCTTTTTTTGCGCTTTCACTGAGTCCATCGAAACTATCTAGATCTGCCCAGAAGGTCGTTTTATCCGCGAGTTTCAGCTTTTTGAACTTCTGTAGGGTCTCTTCAGAAGGTAGTAGCATGTCATCGGTACTATAGATACCTCTCTTCAGAAGAAAGTCATTTGTCCTCAAGATCTTGTCTTCAGTTACCCCCTCTATCTCGATCATCAATTTCGAGACCTTCAAAAGGTTGCGCTCCACCCAGTCTGGATTTTTCATTTTTTTGATCATGTAGGGGTCGTTGAACTTATCTATTGCTCTTCGTTCTGCTTTTTTATTAAAAACTAGACCGTGTCCAGAAACGTTCCATATGAAGACTGGAGGCATCTTTTCCAGTTCCGAATCACTAAAAGAATAGAATGAATCGTTCCAACCTTGGACAACGTTCATCTCTTCTTTGGAGCAATGGTCCATTATAGATGAAATAGCTTTATTTTTATCTTCGACGCTGGACAGATCGACACAATCTAAATAAGCCGCTCTACCGCTGAAGTGGGCGTGATGATCATGCAGTAAAGGAATGGTCTCTTTCATAATTTTGACTCCTCTAACGAAGAAAGTTGACAAAGGATATATTAAAGATTTGCTAGATTGAATCAACCATGACGGTAGAACTAAAAACACCCGGTATAGAAGAGTACGAAGATATACTCGAGCTTTGGGACAAGGCTGGACTTCCATACAAGCCTGAGGGCAGAGATACGCGGGAGAATATCGAAAGAGAATTGGAAGAACAGCCAGAGTATTGGATCGGAGCTTATAATGAAGGAGAATTGATAGGCATCGTTTTCGGTACGGATGATGGGAGAAAGGGATGGATAAATCGTTTAGCAGTTGAAGATGAGTACAGAGGACAAGGCATTGGAAGAACTTTGGTCGAGAAATTAGAACATGTTTTCGAGCAGAAAGGTTTCAAGATCTGGGCAGCTCTAATTGAGCCTGATAATCCAAAAGCGATGGATTTTTTTGAACATTTAGGTTTCGAAGACAAGAATATAAAGTACTATTCTAAGAGAGAGAGCGAGAAAGTCTAATCCTCTAACCTGTCCATATCATCTAACTCTTTTAAAGAGGCTTTGTCCGGCTCTTTCACAGTGAAAGCTATGAACATGACTCCACCGAGGCCGACCGCCATAGCCACGAAAAAAGGCCATCGTAATCCCATCAGGTCTGCTACGGTCCCTCCTAAGAAGGAACCCGTTGCGAATGCGGCGTTCTGAGCAAAGTTGTATACTCCCATCATTTTTCCTCTATGCTCTATTGAAGATAGAGAAGATACGAAGGCGGGGAAAGAGGGTCTCGCTAGTGCTCTACCTACCGTATACATTCCCACAGCGAACAATAAGAATAGGAAGCCTGTAGAAAATCCGATAAAGCCGGAGAACAAGGCAGAAAGACCCACACCTGATATGATCAACTTTTTTCTCCCTATCCTGTCCGAAAGACTGCCAGCAGGGAACATAATCATGACCTGAACAACACCTATCATAGTGAATACCAAAGAGATTTGAAATTCAGTAAGTAGCAGTATCTCGTCTCCGAATAAGGAGAGCATGGACCAAACCATGGCAAGACCGAAAAAAACTGTGAAAGAACCTACGGTGAGGCCTACGAAAAGCTTTGGAAAGGGAGTGATCATTTTGATATAGTTCCATATTGCCAATAAAAATTTAGCAGGAGCCTTCAATACGTTCCCTAAACTCAATCTCCACTTCCTATAATCCAAGAATGATGGATATCTACTCTTCTTTTCACTTGTCCCTTTTGCTTTAGAACCTTCGTAAGACTCTTTAACACCTATGAATAGAAGTATTCCGCTCAAAGCGGCTAAACCTGAAGTGAAGAAGAAGGGAACCGAAAGCGAGTAGTAAGTAGCGATCATACCGCCCAATAAAGGACCGAACGCGTTACCGCTGGCGAATGACATAGAATAGAGGCCCATTGCCTTCCCTCTATCTTCCTCTTTGACTATGTCACCGATATAAGTCATAGCGATAGGCCAAACAAGACCTGAAGCAGCGCCCTGACCTCCTCTATAGATGAACAATTCAGGTAAGGTACGAGCTAAACCGAACATTGCCATAACGACCATGTAGGCGAACATCCCTCCGACCATTATCGGTTTCCTGCCGTATGTATCGGCGAGTTTCCCACCCAAAGGGGCTACAAATATTTTAACTATAGAGAATACTCCGAGCATCAGTCCTATCTGTGTCTTCGTAGCGCCGAATTGAGAAGCGTAGATAGGTAGGAAAGGCATCACCAACCCGAACCCGATCATGCTCACGAA
>CAZRWG010000114.1:0-4842 GCA_964603805.1 uncultured Thermoplasmata archaeon | reverse complement strand
ACCAGGTAATCCGTTACACCGCTCACACTCGAGGTGACTCTACCACCGTGCATTTCCACTATCTCGGAAGCTTCGCTTCTAGTGTAATCGTCTAAGGCGCCGGTAAATACGAACCTTTTTCCTTCTAAAAATTGTTCATTTGTTTTTCTATCTGATTTCATATCGACTCCTAGTTTTTTCAGATCCTTGACCATCTCTCTGTTTTGCTGGTCGGAGAAGAATTGGACTATACTCTCTGCAGTCTCAGGACCAACTTCATCGATATTTAGAAGGTTTTCACGATTTTCGTCCATAAGTTCATCTATGGATCTGTATTTCTCAGCAAGTACGTTTGACATATGGCTTCCAACATATCGGATCCCAAAACCGTACAGAACTCGAGCTAGACCCTGATCTTTGCTTTCCTCTATCTGATCTAATAAATTTTGAGCCGATTTTTCAGCCATCCTCTCTATCTGGACGATTTGCCATTTCTGAAGACGATATAGATCGGGTATGCTCTCAACAAGGGCTTTTTCGACTAGCTTTTCTATAACTTTTGGACCCAATCCTTCTATATCCATTGCTCCCCGCATCGCCCAATGTTCTATTTTTTGCTTTACCTGGGCTGGACACTGTGCATTGATACATCTTCTAGCGACTTCATCACCTATCCTTTTAGCCTCGCTTCCGCAGACCGGACATTTTTGTGGTAACTGAAATACTCCTTCGCTCTTTTTTTCCGTAACTTTAACGATCTGAGGAATTATTTCTCCTGCTTTCTCTACGAGAACTTTATCTCTGATGTTAACATTTTTACGTTCAAGTTCGTCTTCATTATGAAGTGAGGCTCTTTCGACAATAGTACCTGATAATTGGATTGGCTCTAATATAGCTATAGGGGTCAATTTCCCCGTTCTTCCCACCTGTACTTCAATATCTTTTATTGTACTAGTTTTCCTCATGGCAGGATATTTGTAGGCGATAGCCCATCTTGGATGTTTAGAGGTCGCTCCAAGAACATCGTGATAATCGAGTTTGTTTACTTTTACCACTATACCATCGATTTCGTAGTTCAAATCTTCTTTTTTATCCTCCCAATCATCGATATGTTCGATAACTTCTTCGATACCTTCTTTCTTAACTATATTCCTATTTACTTTTAGTCCAGCTTTTTTCATCTCTTGGAGACATTGCCAATGAGTTTTAAAATCGCCCTCTTCGTTATAACTGAGTGTATAAACAAAAATATCCAAAGGTCTTTCAGCAACAATTGTAGGGTCCTTATTTCTGACGGTTCCAGAAGCAGCATTTCTAGGATTTGCGAAAGGATCTTCACCTTCATCTAATCGTCTTTCGTTCATTTCATCGAACTCATCTCTAGGCATATATACCTCCCCTCTGAATTCAGCTGTTTCGAGAATGGTGTCGTCGGTCAATTTGAGAGGTATCGTATGGACTGTTTTTAGATTTGGAGTGATATCCTCACCACGTTCACCGTCTCCTCGGGTAGAACCTCTCTGAAATGTTTTGTCTTCATAATATAGAGCGACCCCGAGCCCGTCTATCTTCGGTTCTACAACATATTCGATTTCTTCATCTTTTTTACCTAATCCCTCTCTAACCCTTCGGTCGAATTCTCTTAACTCATCATGATTGAAGGTGTTATCTAGGCTCAGCATAGCACTCAGATGTTCAACTGTTTCGAACTCGTCAATCTCGGTAGAGATCACTCTTTGAGTTGGCGAATCTTCTGTGATAAGTTCCGGGTATCTTTCCTCTATTGCTTCCAATTCTTTAACTAACATATCGTATTCGTGATCACTGATCTCTGGATCGTTCTCGAGATAGTACTTTCTGTCGTGATGTCTTATCTCTTCTCTTAGTTCCTCAGCTCTCTCTTTAGCTTTTTCTTTTGAGTTAGGTATTTCAAGGTCATTACCACCCATCTCATCTCCCTCCTAGTATCTCCATGAGTTCTTCATCCGACCGAGTGTTCAAAACATCTTCAGCTTCCAGCCAAGCTCTTCTCGCCGTAGCTACTCCGTACCGCATGAAGTTTAGATGGTTCAATCCGTGGGCATCTGTTCCTAGCGATATCATCACGCCTCTTTCCATGGCCTCTCTAGCATCCAAAGAATCTAGATCTAACCTCTGTGGAGAGGCGTTTATTTCAAGGATTACGTCGTTTTTTGTTGCTGAGTCGATCAGTCTGTTGATATCGACATCATATCCTTCTCTCTCGCCGATCTTTCTGCCAGTAGGATGAGCAAAGATATCGATGAGGTTTGTTTCGAAGGCTTGTATTATCCTATCTGTTTGCTCTTTCTCATCCATCTTGAAGTTAGAATGGACCGCCCCTAGAACTATGTCTAGCTCTTCTAAAGTTTCGTGATCCATATCGAGACTCCCGTCTTTTTTTATGTCCACTTCTATACCATCAAGGATGTGAATATCCAGTTCTTCCTGTGCCTCTTTGATCTTTTCTTTCCTTTTTTCGAGGTCTTCTTTTGTAAGCCCCTCAGCAACGCTCAATCCCTGAGAATGATCCGTAAGCGCGATGTACTCATAACCCATATTCTGAGCTTCTTTTGCCATCTCGTATACAGTGTTCTGTCCATCACTCCAATCAGTATGAGATTGTAAGTCCCCTCTTATATCCTTGACCTCTACCAAGTTAGGGAGATTTCCTTCCATTGCGGCTTCAATCTCACCCCGGTTCTCTCTCAATTCAGGTTCCATCCATTCGAGAGATAATCGGTTATAGATCTCTTCTTCGGTTTCTCCAGCTATCTTTTTATCCGTTTCTTTTTCGAAGAGCCCATATTCGTTGAGTTTGTATCCCTTATCTATAGCTATCTGCCTGAGAGGTACGTTATGTTCTTTAGCTCCGGTAAAGTATTGGAGTGCTGCTCCAAAACTTTCCTCGTCAACAACTCTAAGATCTGCCTGGACTCCTCCTTTCAACCTAACACTTGTTTTTGTCTCGCCTTTGACAAGCACATCTTCGACCTCTTCATAGCCAGCAAAAGCGTCCATCAGTTCCTCTGAATTGCCGGTGGCGAGGATGTCTATATCTCCGATGGTCTCTTTCCATCTCCTCAAACTTCCGGCTTTCTCTATCTTGTCAGCTTTCGGTTCTAAAAATACTATTATTTCTTCTGCAACTGGTATGACTTCATCTAGCAGATGTCTTCCGGAGATTTCCTCCAACATCTCTATTCCGTCGATGATCTTCTTTTCAGTCTTCTCTCCGAAGCCTTTGATATCTTTGATATTTCCTTCTTCAGCTTCATTTTTTAATGAATCGAGATCTTTGATTCCGAGTTCCTCATGAAGCTTCTTTGCACTTTTAGGTCCGATATCAGGAACTCTCATCACATCTATTAGTCCACTAGGAAGTTCTTCTTTTAACTCTTCAAGATATTCGAGAGCACCGGTATCTATTATCTCCTTTATCTTCTTCTCCATCGCATCTCCCACACCTTCTATCTCTTTTAGATTATCTTCTTCGTAATAATGTGAGATGTCCTTTTTCATCGACTCTATCTTCCTAGCGGCTTTTCTGTATGCCCTAGGTTTAAAGTCAACACCTTTCAGTTCTAACAAGTCAGCTATCTCATTGAACATCTGAGCGATCTTTTTGTTCATCATGTCGGTATAAATGTTGAGACAGGATTATAATTCTTTTTGAGCTTCATATTCGATGAATGTAAGCAAATTTAAAATAACACAAATAATGGTGATGGGAACATGACCGAAAAAATTCAGAATATTATGGCTATACTGTGCATTTCACTGTTGATTTTCTCGGTTTTTTCTGTGGTAAGTCTTGGTGAGGGTTTCACAGAAAGTCATACGGATATAAGGATCATAGTCCAAAAAAGAGGAGTGGATTTAGAGGAATTATATGGTAATTCTGATTATGAGGTCATTGAAGACTATGATTCTTATTTATTGGTGGATACCTCTGAAGAGGGCAAGGAATCACTTGAAAATCAGGATGTTTCTATCGAACTACTCCATAATAGGGGTCATGTGGGTCTTCAGTCTTATTCTTTCGATACGAAAGAAGGAACGCCAGAGATACCGGAAAACATGGAGATAGATAGTTATTCGGAAAAAGGAACAGGCTACTACATCGTCCAATTCATAGGTCCGATCAGGTCTGAGTGGCAAGATGAACTTGAAGAAGAAGGTGCAGAACTTCATGAGTTCAGGCACAGATTCAATTTTATAGTCGAGATGGATTTAGAGACTAAAAGAAGTGTAGAACAAAAAGATTTCGTGAATTGGATTGGAACCTACCAGCCCGCATATAGATTCGATAGAGAACTTTTAGAAGATTTTGACGAGAAAATTATAGAAGTGTCATTTTTCGACGGAGTTGATTTGAGTGAATCGGCTGGAAGGATCGAGAGTCTTGGTGGAGAGATCAAGGCTATCGGAAGGAACAGGGTAACGGCTGAGATACACACTCAAAGGATCGAACGAGTTGCCAACCTGAAGGGTGTAAACTCAATAACTGAAGGAACTGAAGAGTATGAACTGTATAATGCAGATGCAACATGGATCACGCAGACTAATAAAGAGGATGATAGAAAAGTTACCTATGAAGGCATAACTGGTGAGGGAGAACTGATTACTGTTATGGACAGCGAATTATATGGAGGTAATTCAATTTACGAAGACCATGAGATGTGGAATGATACAGATGGTAATTTGGTCGGAGATGATCATCGAAAAATACAAGCTCACTACGTCCCTGGAGGTGCTTCGGGAGATTTAGATGCGGGAGAGTACCACGGAACCCATGTAACAGGAACTGTTTTAGGTAATTCACCAGAATATGATTCTTATGAA
>CAZRWG010000113.1:0-4889 GCA_964603805.1 uncultured Thermoplasmata archaeon | reverse complement strand
TTTATGCTCCAGGGATAGCTCAGCCGAACAACCTAGCTTTATTAGCCTATCTTGGTGTGGATCTTTTCGATTCTTCTTTTTTAGAGATGATATCCACTGAAGGAGTAGAATTATCGGATTGGATTGGATTTCCTGGAAGTCCTAGGAACAATCCGAGACACCTTTTAGGTGAACTTGAACTTGTCAGAAAGAGTATAAGAAAAGGAAGGATTAGAGAATTAGTCGAAACAAGAGTTAGAACTGAGCCTTGGATGGTTGAAATTCTGAGAAAATGTGATGAGAATTACGAAATTTTTTCCAAAGGTGTACCCGTAACTGGAGATAATTTTTCTGTTACTACGAGAGAAAGTCTTAATCGGCCCGATATTGAGAGATTCAAAAAAAGGATCCAGAACAGATATAAACCTCCAAAAAGAGAGGTTCTACTCTTACTTCCTTGTTCAGCTAGAAAACCTTATTTCCAATCGAAATCTCATAAAAGGTTTAGAAAGGCTACTCAGCAGGTAAATTGGCCAAATATTCATGAGGTGTCTCTGACTTCTCCATTAGGTGTAGTCCCACGGGAACTCGAGTTATTTTATCCTGCTCAGCAATATGACATTCCGGTCACACATAAGTGGTTTGAAGAAGAGAAAAAGATCATTTTAGATCAGCTCCATCATTTCCTCGATAAAGCAAATTATGATCATATAATCTCTCATCTTCCAACAGATATGTCCTTTGTGAATAAGGAGATCGAAAGTATTGATTCAGCTAAGGGCAACCATCCTACTTCTAACCAAGCTATCGATAGATTAGGCGAAACGCTTAAAGAACTCGTTGGTAATGAAAGGGGTAGTGTTCAAAAATTTTTGATGGAAAATCTAGAATCTTTTGCTAGGTTCCAGTTCGGTGGTGGTGGAGAGAAACTACTTGAAAATTCTGAAATAAAAGGTAAATATCCCTGGTACAAGATAATGCATGGGCAAACCCAAAGAGGGATGTTGGTACCTGAAAGAGGATTGATATCCTTGACTTTAGAGGGTGCCCAAGTTTTAAGGGAAGTAGAGACAAATCTTGTTGAAATAGATGATTTTATTCCCAAAGGTAGCGTTTTCGCAGTTGGTGTTAAAGACGCGGATGAGGTGATAAGACCTGAAGACGAAGCTATTGTGGTACATGATGGAGAATTGAGGGGAGTAGGTCCTTCAGTCATGTTTGGAAAAGAGATGCAAGAAGCTAATAAGGGGGAAGCGGTCCGTCTTAGACATCATCTCTGAGTAGAATAGATTTATATTTTCTTTATATTTGGATGAGTTTCTAGAATCATCCCTTCCACTTTGAGAGGTCTTAAATGATTAGCAAGGTCTACAGCTTCTTTCAACTTCGTTTCATATTCAGAGTATATCGTGTATTTTTCTTCATCCTTTTCTACCTTGTCTCCTTTTTTCTTGTTTAAAAGAATACCCGCTTTTTTGCTGTTCGGTCCCCCGGCGGCTCTAACTATTTTGATTATCTCCTCATTGTTGATACTATCCACGTATCCCTCTTCATCCGAATATATTTTCTTTGAATATTCGCCTATTTCGATATCGTCTGAGCTCACTTCAGGATCGCCTTTTTGTCTCTCTATTATCTTCTTCATTTTATCTAGAGCCTTTCCACTTTCCAAGAGCTTTTTTGCTTCTTTTTTCCCCTCACTAATACCTCCCTGTTCAAGTATCATACCTGCTAATGTAGTTGATTTTTCTATCAGGCTAGATGGGACTTCTTTTCTTTCGAGAGCCATCATTGCCTCTTTTGCTTCGATAGCGGGTCCGATAGCATTTCCTATAGGCTGTCCACCATAGCTCAATGCACAAGAAGTTTCTATTCCTATTTCCTCTCCAAGAGAAACGAAGTCTCTAGCATATTTTCTACCTAGTTCTATATTTTCGACTTTTGTGTTAGCTCCAACTGGTATATCCATCACTAGGTATTCAGCACCCGCTGATTTTTTCTTTGAAAGTACCGAAGCTAAGACCTGAGGGTATGGATCTATCCTCAAAGGATATTCTGCTCTTATTATCATGTCGTCACTAGGTGCTAGATTTACCGCCCCTCCCCAAGCTATCGTACCTCCCACATCCTCTGCTATCTCTTTGATTTCTTCCATACTGAGGTCTACATCAGCTAGAGTCTCAAAAATATCGGCCGTTCCTCCAGCACTAGAAATAGCTCGAGAGCTTGTCTTAGGTATCATCAATCCTGCAGAAGCTACGATCGGGACTATTAGCAGAGTGATTTTGTTACCAGGTACGCCTCCTATACTGTGATGATCAAATACTGGATGTCTGTCATACTCGATAGTTTCTCCTGTTTCGATCATCGCGTTGATAAGATATTTAATTTCAATGTTATTCATTCCTTGAGCATATATGCCCGAAACATAAGCAGAGAGTTCTATATCAGAGAGCCGTTGGTTTACTATATCTTGGATTATCTCTCTTATCCCATGTTCTGAAAGTTCTTTTCCCTCTAATTTTTCCTTTATATGCTCTACAGATTCTGGCCTTCCAGTAGGTTTTATTTTGACGCTAGAATCTTCTTCAACATCTAAACTTTCCATAACCTTTTCGACAAGCCCAATATATCCTTTATCTATCAGGCTCTTGGAGATCTCGAGTGTCGCAGTACAAGTTTTTTTATTATGATTTAAAGATACCCTATCTTGGCTTCTAAGACCGATCTCTTTAGCATCACTACTGTTCAACATTACTCTCTGGTCTCGAGATTCTATATCGATTTTTTTAACCTTTAATTTCATAAACGTATCACATCCATTTCTCTAAAGCCTTCTTTAATTCCTCATGCTCTTCTGCATATTCTTTTAAATCGGTTCCTTCGAAAACAGCATCTACAGCTTGCTTTAGAGCTGTAGCTCCAGCTCTTATCCCGTTTGGATGTCCAGATACGCCTCCACCTGCTTGTATTTGAACTTCCATACCACTCATTTCCATTAATTCCGGTACTAGGCCCGGATGCAGTCCTCCACTTGCTACCGGCATCATCTTTGGAAGTCCGTGCATCTTTCCCAATAGAGTCTCTCTTGATCTTAGTTCTTCTTCGACATCTGCGTGCATTTTTCCCGTTCCGTAGGTCCCTATATGGAGAGCATCTCCACCAGCCATTCTGACAATTTTAGCTATTACAGGCATAGAGATACCATGATCTGGATTTTTTGTTATTGCTCCGTGCATCGCTCTATGGACGTGGACCGGCACATCTATTGAAGGATCTTCTGCTAGTGCCTGAAGGCCGGAAAAACCGACTGTTAACACGTCTATCATCAGTTGTCTCGCTCCATTTTCTAAAGCGATATCTGCGGCTTCTAAAATTTTATGAGCATTTGTGCTTATATTATGTGCATGGATCATCTTGTGGCCTTCTTCTTCCAACAAATCAAGCTTTTCACTGACTTCGCTTACCCTTTCTTCGAGGGGACAAAAGTCTTGATCTACTAATGTTTCATCATCTTTAGAATTGGTCAGTCCTCCTTTCCCAGCTTCATATATGTAATCTCCAAATTCTTTTGGCGGGAGACCTATCTTTGGCTTCACAATTGTTCCAACTAAAGGTTTTTTAGGCCTATCTAAGATATCTCGCAATCCTGTTATACCGAACTGTGGTCCAGGATATTGTTTCACAATCTTCGATGGCAGTTCTAAGTGTACATGTCTAACTCCCTGTAGTGATTCTAATCCAAAAAGGTTACCGGCGATTATACTCAATATTTGGGGAATTCCTCCTATATTGCCGGAGAAATCTATTACAGGATAGCCTATCCTAACTCTGTTCCCTTCAGCCTTTGTTACCTTAGCTCCGTATCTTTTGAAAATATTTTCAGAAAGCGTTGTAGGATGTGTCCAAGTACCGGTAGATTCTTCCTCCGCAATCCTTTTACCTGCTGTTTTTATATCTAAATCACTCTTTACTGTGTATTCGCATATGATATATTCCTCTTCATCTAATTCCTCATCTAAAGCAAGATAATCTATACTCATTTTTCCATCTCCTCTATTACCCTATAAGCTCCTTCAGGTGAAATAACTCCCTCTTCAGTTATAATAGAATCTATGTATTTGGAGGGTGTAGCGTCAAAAACGGGGTTACTGATGTTGACTCCTGGAAAATCGGAAGGATCTACTATTTCTGAGGGATCTCGTTCTTCTATTTTTACAAGATCTCCAAGAGCGGTTTTACTTGAAAATTTGTAAGTCTCAGCACAAACCGTTAGTGGGACTCTACTTTCGTGGGCGCAGAGAGCGACCTGAGAAGTCCCGATCTTGTTTATCACCGCTCCGTTAGAAGCTACGGTATCCGCACCAACGTATACCTTATCGACATCCTTCATTTTATGTCTAACTGCTGAATCAACTATAAGGGTAGCTGGTATGCCATATTTAGATAGCTCCTTAATAGTGATATATCCCTGTTTTTTTGGTCTTGACTCTGTAGCTATAACCTCTATATTTTTCCCCTGATCCCAGGAATATTTTATGGCTCCTAAGGCCATAGAGCTGTTACAATGTGTTAGTATTACGTCCTCATCCGAGATCCTTTTCCCTCCATATTCAGCTATTCTTTCTTTTGCTTCAAATGACTCCTCAATAAAACTCGAGGCCCTTTCTGATATTTTTTCCTTTAATTCTTCTAATCCATCATAATCTTCAACCATCACTTGATTTATTGCATTTTCTAACGAAACTGCTGTAGGTCTAGTTGTAAGAAGTTTTTTAGCTCCATCTTCAAGTTTAGATTTAAGCTCTTTGGCACTATTACCATCATAATCATCTGCAATATTTTTTAATGCTAGAGCACCCGCTCTCGCAATCTTTGCTGCTCCTCTTATCTTCATAGTTTGGATATTT
>CAZRWG010000112.1:0-4901 GCA_964603805.1 uncultured Thermoplasmata archaeon | reverse complement strand
ATCATTAGGATTTATTTTGAGTGAATCTCAGACGCTACAATTCATCGGAACTTCCTTGTTAGATATGGTTGGAGAGAATCCATTCCTTTTACTTGCGATGTTCGCTATTTTGACCGCTTTACTTTCCAATGTGATGAGCAACGCCGCTACGACAGGTGTTGTTTTGCCGATAGCTCTCTCGGCCATGCTGGTGATGGACTTCCCTGATATACTCCCAGTGTATCTTGTTGCGCTACCTAGTGCTTTTGCTTTCATGTTCATTGTAGGTACACCAAGCGCTGCTTTAGTTTACTCTACGGGACATCTAGATCAGAAGGACTTTCTGGTTTCAGGTTTGGTGCTTAATATTATCGGCTTGGCAATGTTCTTAACGATCGGCCTAGGATGGTGGAAATTACTAGGTTATTGGTAAAAAATTATGTGTGATATCTATGGAAGGATCTGAAATGGACCGTATTAAGAATGGGAGGGAAGATAATACTCTGCTAATAGCATGCTACGAAAAACCCTATTCTAAGACATCTCTTGAGGTGATTAGAGGTACGATCAGAAGAGAGAAACCGACCAAAATAATAATATTGAAGATGATTGAGGAACCTCAGATGAGAGATATGCTAGACACAAGGATTGGGAAAAAAACAAGAGAAAACTTCATCGAATCAGTGGTAAAAGATAAAAAGAA
Organism: uncultured Thermoplasmata archaeon; assembly: GCA_964603805.1. Lineage (GTDB taxonomy): Archaea > Thermoplasmatota > Thermoplasmata > Halarchaeoplasmatales > Halarchaeoplasmataceae > Natronoplasma. Next base: position 4,219 of record CAZRWG010000112.1, on the reverse strand, counting down.
AAAAGTGGATAAGTATGCTGAAGATATTCTAGAGATAACAGATGAAACGGATATACCTACTGAGGTTAGAATGAGGAAAGCAGAAGGGATAGCAGATGAGATCGTGAAAGATTATGAAAGGTTGAAGATAGATCACATAATAATACGTGATGATGACAGGAACATTTTAGAAAGATTAGCCAAAGGAAAAGTTAGGGATGAAGTAGAAAGAGAAGTAAATGAAGAAAATATAACGGCACTTGAGTAGAATACAAAGATTTGATTATATCGAAAGATTTAATATCTAAGTCATTCCAAATAGTTCAGTGCTATAGACATGTCGATAGTTAGATTGGGGAAGATACACCTGCATTGGTGCGATAGATGTAACCTTCCTATAGTAGAAGAAGGTAATTGTTCGATCTGTGGTGAAGAATCCAGGAAGGTTGAAATCACCCCACCAGGGGATGTAAGACCTGCATTTGAAGAGGATGTAAAACTAATAAGAGATACTATAGATAGGCAGTGGGGTGAGGATTATTCTTACGAAATTTTGTTCGAGGAAAAACCTGTTGTTCTAAACGGTATACCTTACAGAGACAGAATGGACGAGGTGATAGTCGATGGGGAAGTGATAGGTGCTTTAAGATATAATCCAGAAAGAAAATTGAAAGGTAAAGATCCTTACGAATTCATATTAAGACCGTGGAAAGGTTTGAAAAGACCAAAGGAAGGCTTTGTCATGGTAGACGAAGGAGCTGTAGACCCCATTCTCGATGGGGGTAGTGTATTAGCTCCAGGAATAACAGATGCAGACATGTCCATCGAAGAGGGTGACGAGGTTATAGTGGTAGATGAATCAGATAAAGTGCTCTGTTCAGGTTCTGCAAGAAGTTCTGGTGAAGAACTAATAGAGAACTCTTCTGGAAGAGGTGTGAAAAATAGATGGAGGATTTCGGATTACACTCCTGATAAAAAAGAAGCTAATTGGAACGATGTTGTCGAAGCTAATGAAAAACATATAGATGAAAGAGTGACTCAAGCTATCGAGTTCGTAAAAAAGAATATAGAGAAGCATGATCTACCAGTTGCAGTAGCTTACAGTGGTGGGAAAGACTCACTTGCTACCCTTCATATTTTGTTAGAGGCTGGGATAGATCCAGATATGATATTCATAGATACAGGTATAGAATTACCTGAGACTATAGAAAATGTTAAAAGAATATCGGAAAAATACGATCTTAACCTGCATATGAGAAAAGCAGACAGTGGTTATTGGAACAACGTTGATTATTTTGGTCCCTCAGCCAGAGATTACCGGTGGTGCTGTAAGACTTGTAAATTGGGTCCTACTTCTTTACTAATTAAAGAAAATTATGAAAACGGTGTTTTTTCTTTCATAGGCCAGAGGAGATACGAATCTAGACAAAGGATGAGCCAGGGAAGTACTTGGGATAATCCTTGGGTTCCTGGACAGATATCTGCATCCCCTATACAGGATTGGACCGCTTTACATGTTTGGCTTTATCTCTTTTCTAAAGATGCTGAGAGGAATGAATGGTACGAAAAAGGGTTTGAGAGAATAGGGTGTTGGGTCTGTCCCGCTTCGGATCTAGCTGAACTGGATAAACTTAAAGAAGAATTTTCTCAGTATGAGAGATTTGAAGAAGCTCTAGAACGCTATGCCGAGAAGAACGATCTGCCAGATAAATGGATAGAACTCGGCCTATGGAGATGGCTTGATATACCTGAAAATATGGAAGAGCTTCTTGAAGAAGAAGTTGAAACCATCGAGAGAAAAGAAAGTGATAGGTCGATAGAAGAAATGTTAGACAATCCAAGGACCAAAAACTTGCTCAACGCAATTAGTGAAATGGAGAAGATCTCTACAGAAGAACTTGATAGGGAAGAAGTCATCAACTTACACAAAAAAGCTCTTCATTGTGTAGAATGTGGGGTTTGTTTAGGTAGGTGTGAAAAAGACGCTTTATTTTTTGAGAACGGTATAAGGATAGACGCGGAAAGATGTGTTCACTGTGGACGATGTTTAGGAAAGTGTCCCGTAGTACATTTTGATGCACGAGTTTAAGTGGAAATATCGAGAAATACTTCTTTGATTTTTTCATATGGAGCATCGGTTTTTATCCCTGTAGGTGAAAAATGGGTTCTAGAGCCCTTAAATCCTCCATCTCTTAATCTTTTTTCAATCTCATCCATTGGAGGTGGTGCGACATTCAATAAACTGCTTATCTCATTAGTATCGTAAAAGAAAGGAGCATGGTCTGATTCGTTTTTCCAAAGAGATATCAATCCTTCATCTAATTTTCCGATAGGGTCTAGACTATCGAGTATATCGTCAGAAAACAGTTCGCCGATCCAGAAAGGACCGCTTGTGTTTTTTCCTCCTTCCTTTAGACTTTTCCATATACCGTCATGAAATTCGATCCAATCAAGTTTATCTAAACAATCGTCCGCCTTGCTTTTTCCCTCTCCTATCCGTAGATACGTCCGAAAGTGATGACCTTCGTAATATGATAGTAGTGGTTTTATCCATCTATTGTGCCTCGCGGCCTCTTTCGCACAATAAGCTAGTAAAATCCTGAGGCCGTTTTCGTGTCTGCACCAATTGTTAGCTGGATAAGAAGAATATCTCCTAAAGCAAGTTTTAGGATAAGTTCCACAAAGCACGGCGGTATCAGTCGCGGTAACTCCTACAACTCCCTTATGAGAAACGGTACGCGCAGCTATCGGATAATACGGTACAGGAGTCCCGAAAGGATCTATATCGATGTAGTCATATTGGTATCTTCTTTTCAACATGTGCTTTTCTATCGACTCATGAGTAATCTCGGCATTGACAGAATTTTTTTCAACGTTCTTCTTAATCAGACTCACTGCTTCCTCGGATATATCGTTTAAAGTTATCTTAGAAACGGGACTTTCCTTCGCTGCTCTAATACCTCTTATTCCTGAAGCAGCCATACCGTCTAGTAATCGAACTTCTTCATCTGCCCAACCTTTCAAAAAAGAGACAAAAATATCTCTACTCTTTTCCATCGAGGGATTATAAAAAACTTCATCGTCTTTTTCTTTTGGTCCTATTGAATCATTAAAATCAGGAACATCGATCTGGACTTCACCTTCAGCAGCCTTCACCAATCTCACCTTCAACCGCCCTTGATGTCTTCCTTTATGAGATCTAACACTTTGTAAGGTAGAAGATCCTTGTTCACATCTGTGAGTTCTAACATTCTGACGTCATCTCGCCTTCTTATCTCTTGGAGTAGTGGATTTCTTGATTTTTTTTCGAATGTCAATATAAGAGGTTTATCTACCTCTAAAACTTTCTTGACCGTATCGTAAAATTCTTCGCTCTCCACCTGCATCTTACCTATCTCATCAACTAGAATCACATCTTCTTCATTAGCTCCGTTACGGATAGCTTTGACTCCTACTTCGTTCAAAGAGTCTAAATCCACTCCGTAACCTTCTATTTTTACAGGCGAGTCCAAATTCAAATGTGCAAATACGGCCTTTTCTCTAGTTTGCCAATCCATCACTTGGAATCCCATTCGCCTATTATCCTCCATGATGGGTTCTGTCAACATCCCTCCTATGGACATGTCCTCCTCTTCTAACATATTTATTATAGACTTGATTGTCTCCGACTTCTGCATACCAGAAGGTCCGCTTATACCGATCTTCAGACTTTTTGCCATTCCTATCGATCCTCTGTTTGGATTATTAATAATGTATTTCAAGTATTTATTAATTGTTGGAATGATAGGTTTTAATCCTCTATACTCTCCACATACATGAGAGGATAGTTCATCTTTTCTATATATTTCATCTTCCCTATCGCCGTTATGTCTTTGTACTCAACTTCTACTTTTGCTTCGATCATATCTCCAGTTAATGTTGTATAATCGAACGGACCATCATCACTAGAAGATTTTTCTGGTTTGATATCCACCTCGGCTGATTTTACGAATGCCTGACTCTCAGTAGTGCTTTCCATTGCACTTTCAAGTTTATCTATATTTTTTGAACTCACCGGTGTTCCAACGAATTGATGAAATAGTGCGCCTAACTTTATCCCTAACTCAAATGATATTCTTTGACTATCCGTACATTCCAAATATCTTTCAGCCTCAAGTATCTTCTCATCCATACTGTTTTTTCTTTCTTCCATAGATTTTTAAAAGGAAAGGTGAGATAAAAACATAACCCAAGAGGAGTA
>CAZRWG010000111.1:0-4905 GCA_964603805.1 uncultured Thermoplasmata archaeon | reverse complement strand
GAATATTGACAAGATAGTGGATTCTAGAAACTATATATTGTTAAGACTAGGTGGAATGAACGTCAACGATCGTTACATGGAAAACCTAACTTGGTTAAGAGCAATATTTGTCGGGTCTATCTGCTCTCACCTTTTGTCGATGAAGGCAAATGTGACACCTAGGATCATCCCCTCTGTGAACGAAAGCATAGAAATTGAAGGGCGGTTAAAAATCAACAATCCCCCATCTAGAGTGAATGAAATATTCCCTGAGACAGTTTCATCGTCTGATCTTGAAGACATTATGAAATTTATCGGAGCATTGTTTTATTCAGGCAGATACCTTGAAAAGGATCCTGGTTATTCTACCGTCCTAAAAGGAGTTAACAGGGTCTTGGAATTGATGTGTGACCAATATTTCCCTGGCTCTACGCTTCAAAGAATAGCTGACAGGAATAATGCTGGGGACGAAAAGATAGATGATGTTGTTTCTTTACTTGATAATTGGAAAAGCGAATTGATATTTAAAAGAATTAATAAAGAAATCGAAAAGGAGGAGGTAAAACCCATGAATAGAATAAAAAAAGTAGCGGATAAGCTGTACGACTATTATCAACCAAACTTAGGAGCATCGACCCATAAATACCAGCAACCGATTAGGAAGATCGTAGATGTTATTATAGAGAACAGTAGACTCAGTAAAGAGGAGATAATCAGTATTGCTGAGGGAGAACTTTTGAGAACTGCAGAAAGAAACATGAAGATGAAAAACAACGATGTATACATAAATTTACCAGAAGAGAACGGTTCGCTAGAGGAATCAGTGACTGGGTTTGTAACTTCGTTCTACGAAAATATCTACGAAGACATGTTGAATGAAGACAGGATGAGATTGGTAAAACAGCGGAATAGCATCGCAGATGCTATCTTTGCTCGTATGAAGCAAAGAAATAGGGAAGATTATGAGGATAGAAAGAAAAAAGAAGATATAGAATCTAAGGAAGGTGAAAATCTTGAATGAAAATGTGTCTGATCTGAAAGGCAAGCTAGATGACTATATGGATTACATGTGGGACGGATTCACTCCGGAGGTCCAGACAAGCAATACGATCCAGATAGTACTGCTCCGACGGACAAAATCATACAACATATTCACAACGGAAGGCCAAGAGCTAAACATAACAAACACGCCAACTACAATCGATGGAGACGACAACATAGACAGAGTGGTGATGTTCAAACGAAAACAAGTCGCTTCAGAGAGAAGGACGGGAAAAGAAATCCTGAGAAGCTTAGACCTTGTGCCTGTGGAGGAAAGTGAAGAAGACGACTATCCGATGAGTGAAGGGATGGCATGCCGACTGCATGATAATCTCTGTCAGAACTGCATAGATTGTAAACTATATGGATTTGCAGCATCTGGCGGTGGAAATTCTCGGAGTTCTAGAGTGTTAACCGATAGCGCATTCACGCTTAGAGATATAGAGATCGTAAGGGATAATCTGACATTGAATGCTCAAAGCGAGGAACATGAAGCCGAATCTTCAGCGGCTTTGAGTTCAAGAAGTCATACGATTCCAGAAACATATATCCCTTCAGTAATAACTTTGAAGGATGTTACCTGGAGAGAACTGGTATGGATGATCAATGTCCTGCAAAAAACCACTCGTTACGGTGCTGAAACGAGTCGAACAGGTTATTTGAGAAACCATATCCTTTTAGTGAGATTCGGTCTAGACGAACCTGTTTCAAACCTTGAATTGACGCAAGAGACTACTAAGAAACTAGAAAACTATTATGAGGACGTGGCTTTCAGTACCGAGATGAAATCTAAAGATGTTCTTAAATCCACCAAGGATGCAGCAAAAGATTTGATAGATAAATTTGGTACTGGAGGAGAAATGATGAAAACCGATGAACTAGAGGAATTTATTGAATCAGTAAACTCTTTAGCCGAAAACGAGGGCGATCTGAGAGAATTTTTGAAAGAATTACACGAGGAACAATTAAACCATGAAAGAAAAGAAAGCTGATAAAGGGATGAAAATATTTGCAGCAGAGATCACTCTGGTAGACAGGTTGTTCTTTCGTCACAGAGAGCTAGATAAGCTGGTTGAAACATCAAGGAACATCCACAACTACGCCCTCACTTATTCCATTTATAACGCGATAGGAAAGCCACTGGTAAACTACATGTCTCTTCAAGACTCGCCTACATATAAATCCGATCTTCAAGGAGTCAAAGACTTGGGTTTCTATATTACACCTGCTAAAGCTCTAGATATCTCTTATACGATGGAAACAACCAACGTCAAAAGTGAGAAATATACTGAGAAAATGGGAGAAGATAGGGGTAAAACCTATCCTTCTGGACACAAGTTAAAATTGGCTGACATAGGCAGTAAATACCTTGCAATTGTTTTCCTAGGAAAGGGATGCGAAATAGAATTCCCACATAATATCCGTCTGGGTAAATTGATGTCAAAGGCAAAAGTGGATTGGAAGGAACTCGATTTTTCGAAAAAGAACGGTGATTTCGAAATAAATCATCCATTGAATCCGATGGATTTACCAGAAGATTTCAAAGAACATGTAAAATCAGCAGATTATCTTAGGATGTCGCCTACCGGTTTGATCAAAAATATATCTGTCAGTGATCACGGATATTATCACCTGAATAACGGTGACTTCGAGATAACTCTACCCACCAATATGGAATATATGGAGTATAATGAGCCATGAGATAAGCGTTTCTGGGGTCCGGTACTCGACCGATGCGGGAGAAACTCCTCTCTTAGATGATGTTCGAGAGATTCTCGGTTTTGACCCTTACCAGCACCAGATCGACTTTTTAGAGAAAGTAAGTTCGAAAATGGACGAGTACAGGGCGAAAAGATCAGGAGTTTACTTCTTAGAAGCAGCTACGGGAGGAGGAAAAACCTTGACTATGCTCCTCCCTGCCTTGATGTTTGACGCGAGTTTGATGATTGCCTATCCTACGAATGCTCTCATAGAGGACCAAAAAGATTCCATAGAGGGTGAACTCGATAAGATGGGCTTGGCCGATGAAATAAATGTGGAAGAGATTTACAGTAAAAAATTGTACAATTATGCGGAAGAGAATGACTTAGAAAACGCGGGAGATGCTCTTTATCAGTTTTTACAGGAAAAGACCACTGAAACCACGATATATCTTACCAATCCAGATACTATATACAATGCTTATTTTGACACATATGGAGAAATAACGAGTGAAGGTATTAAGGGGATGATCTCAACAGAGTTAATCCCATTCCTTGCGTTTGACGAATTCCATCTCTACAACGTCAAAGAACACGTGGCAGTTTACAGTATTTTAACCTACCATAAAGCCGTACAAAGGGATAGGATATTCTTATTCTCATCAGCCACGCCAGATGAAGAGTTTTTTAAATTTATCAAAAAGTTAGATGGTCCCGAGTTCGATGTAAAAAGAATATCTGATGATAGAGATGATATAGGAGAGAGTGTGATCTTACAACCGGTAGATCTCAAGATGGAATCATCAGAAAAATGGAAGGCGATAAAAAAGATAAAAGGAGAGTCCGAGCAGATAATAGAGAGATTGAAGAACGGCGATGAAGTTGCGGTCATAATGGATTCGGTAGCGCAGGCAGACAGGTTCTACCAACATATTTCAGAAGAATTGGAAGAGGTTTTTGGGAAGGAATATATTGAAAATCACTGTAGTCTTACCACCGGTCTTCGAGGGAAAGAATCGTCTTTAAAGCCTAATGATCCGAAGGTAAAATTAGCCGTGGGTACCCAACCATTATCTGTCGGAATAAATTTTGATGTTGATCATCTCATATTCGAATCAAGAAGAGCACCAGATTTTATTCAAAAACTCGGCCGGGTCGGCAGAGGTAAGGGCGGAAGCGATATAGAGAAGGCAACGGCTACTTGTTACATACCTGGAAGAACAATCGACGAAATAGAGAAAAAGACGAACGGAAAAACCTTGCAGAGAGAGAAACTTGAGAGTTATGCAGGATCCTATTTCCCGGGTAAAAGATATGTCTTTGAATATCTCAATAAATACGCACCTCTAGAATTTATCAAACCGTTTGGAAAAGAAAAATTTGAAGAAAACTTTGATTGGCAGAAATACAACGAATCATATTACCAAGCCTTTGATATGGCCATGGAAAACGCAAAAAAGAGGATCAAGAAATATAAGGATCAGTTTGAAAGCGAGTACAGCTTGTTCGAGAACTCACTTTACAGCTTCAGGGGTACAAGTGGACCTGTTCTAGCTTTGATTATAGAGAGTGACCACGGTAAGGATATTGGAGTCTATGATATATATCATATCTTAAGACACTACGAACACAGAGATGCAGAAGTGATGGATGAAGACCAATTTAAATCAATGTCTGGAAATCCTCAACTTAATAAGCAGGTCGAAAAAGGCATAGTTGATCCTCTTGCATATCTGAAGTTGAATGCGGAGGATAGGTTGGAGAATTCTAATAACTACAATACCATGGTTGAGTGCCTCATGGATTCTACAGAGAAGATAGACATAGTATCGAATGTAAAGATTCATCCAGAAAAGGGAGGTATGAAGACTCCGCTCTTAACAGAAATTAATCAGGAGTTAGAAGATAGAAAATTCTTAATGCGAGCCTGCACGAAAAACGAATTTAATAAGATAAAATATAAGCTACCGTATCTATTTAAAACAATAACTGTGAAAGATATGCTAAAGAAAGAATACAAAGCGGCTTTTGGAACTGGGGCTCTGTATTTAGATTCATTACTAGGAGGGGAATAAATTTAGTAGATTTATTCAAGAATATGATGATTTGATAAATATTTCCGATATCAATCAATACCTTTACTGCCCAAGAAGATTTTGGTATCTACGATTTTACGACACTCAAG
>CAZRWG010000110.1:0-4946 GCA_964603805.1 uncultured Thermoplasmata archaeon | reverse complement strand
AAAAAGCGAATCTATAGATCATGAGGTCGGTTGGGTCTCTTTTAAAAAAGTCCCTTTTACAGAAGAGAAGATGGAAGAAGTCGATAAGTTATTTGAAGAGATGGTGGAAAGATTGGACGAATTGAAAGATGAGGAAGCTGAAGAAGAAATTACGGTGTTAGTTTCCACATTACCTGGATGAAATGTTTTGAATTTTAAAAATAATATTTGAGGTGAAAATAGATGGCCGCAACTTTGTATTTTGTCGGTACTGCAGGATCGGGGAAAACTACCCTAACAAAGGCGTTCAAACAATGGATGGAGAACCAAGGTTATCAAGCTGTGACCGTAAATTTGGACCCCGGAGCCGATAAACTTCCATACGCCATAGACATAGATGTCAGAGATTGGGTTTACCTTCCAGAAGTTATGGACGAACACGAATTGGGACCTAATGGAGCTCAGATTGTTTCCGCTGATATGGTAGCGATGAAAGCCCCGGAGATCAAAAAAGTTATGGATGAATTCAATACTGACTATTACCTGATAGATACACCGGGTCAGATGGAGCTTTTTACTTTTAGAGAAGCGAGTAGAGAGATGGTTGACACGCTTGGAGAAAACTCGTTGATCACTTTTCTTTTCGATCCAGTACTGTCGAAACAACCTTCAGGTTTTGTTTCTCTGATGACTCTAGCGGCTACCACTCAATTTAGATTCGACATCCCTTATTTTCCGGTTTTATCTAAGTCTGACATCCTATCGCAAGAAGAGTTGGAGATTATCAAGACATGGTCTGAAGATTTCTGGAAATTAGATTCAGCCCTTAGAGAAAAAGCTGATAATGTGACTCAAGCTAGTCTAGAATTGATCAAAAGCATACAAAATATGGGGCTCCACAGAGGTATAACTCCTATATCAAGCGTGGATCAGCGTGGATTGGAGGATATCTATACCGCTGTACAGGACGCGTTCTACGGGGGTCAGGATCTAGAGACCGACTGAGTATCTTAATATCTATTTTTCTATATCGATATTCTGAAATTTCTCTTGATGGCTTTCAAGGTGCTCCATATAATCTTCGGGATCTTTGCAGTTTTCTTCCCCTGCACAGTGGAAATAGCCGTATTTTTTGCAGTATACACCAGTTTTAGTATTTGGACATCTATCATCGTCTTGAATCGAGGTATTTAAATCTTGTAGATCGTTTTTTTCTATAGGACTCTCAGAAGATGATTCGCTATCGGTTTCCTCTAAAAAGCGGCATTTATCCTCTCCCACACATTCAAGTGCCATATTGCTAGGATAAGAACATTTTCCGTCTCCAAACTCATATCTACACATCTGGGCATCCCATCCGTCTTTTTAGTTGACCATCCTTCTTTTTTGAAGTAGCAAAAAGTTATTAGGAACAGTAGATTTAAGCTTTATGCTTCTTTAGGAAAAAAAGTAAAAATTACCAATCTTCATCTTCTAAATCTATCCTCGTTCTTTCCGAATCTCTCTTTATTTCTTCAAGTCTATTCCCTATCTCCTGTATTTTTATATCCACGTCCCTATCCAGATACTTATCACTTCTAGAGCCCTTCTTCTTTTCTCTCCAATAAAGATATGTCATTACCCCCGAATAAATCAATAACACCAATATGATCCAATATTCTATCATCCAATCATACACCTTGATATTCTTCATCCAATATTATTTTTTTCTGAGTGACTTCTTTAGCATGTTTTGTCGGTACCCTCACTCTTCTTTTCAACGGTGAAAGACCGGTTGGGTCGATCAAAAACTTCCATATTTTCCAAGGATGAGATGTTATGTATATCTCAAAGTCATATATTCTGCCGATCTCTCGATGGTCAAAAGTTTCCACCTTTCTTCCGTCTAAACGGCTGAGAAAGAGTTCATTCTTTTCTGAAGGAGTTTTTCTTCCTGCCTCGACCGGTTTATCGATTTTCATATTGGTTTCTCTTCCTACATTTTTAAGTTCGTATGTGAAGAAATATTTCCCTTTACTGTTGATTAGACCGGTCTCGATCATGATTTCATCGGCGTCCCAATATCCATCTGTCTTTTTGGCCAATATGTCGACTAACTTTGCTTTACCTTCTTTAGCAGGAGTATCCACCTTTTTTCTGATTATTTCAGAATACAATATCGTATCCATTATCACAACCACCTATCTAGTGATCTCGAGATCACCACAGTATGGGCATTCTTTTTGGTAGTCTTTATACATACTGCAGTTACCGCAGAATGCGGAACCATACCGATACTTTTTCTTTTCATCATCCTTCTTGAACAGCTTAGTTTCCATCATCTCCAATTTCTTTTTTTCTTTTCTTTTTTTAAGTTGTTTTTTTATCTCTTTCTTCAAAACTTCGATACTAACTTCACCGAATCCTTTTTTTCGAAGATATTCTTGGAGCATATCTAAGTTTTCGGTAGGATCTTCTTGTGCGAGTATATAACTATTTATAGCTCGCCTAAGGTGTTTAAGTCGTTTTTTGTCTATCGCTGTTTTCAAACAGTTTACCCCCTTACAACTCTTCCTCGATTTTATCGAGTCTCCTATTCAACGACTCAAGCTCTGCCCTTATATCTTTCTGGAAATCCTCTAGTTCGTTCGCTTCTTTCAGACAATTCTCGTATTTACTTTCATATATTTCAAGATGAAGTTCTCTAACAAGACCGAATTCCTCGATATATTCATCTAAATGCTGATCCAAATATTTTTCTAACCTTCGGTCAAATAGCCTTCTATCGTATCCCGTGCCTTCTATCTCGATCTCTCCGGGAAAAAGGGTCTCCTCTATCCGGTCGAGTATATCTGAAGTCTTTTTCGCACTTCTATTCGCAAATTCATTCATATCTATCTTTCCTCCTCTCCAAATAATTCTTCTTCAGCTCTATTTACCTTCTTCATGGTCCTCATCAACTTTGCATTGTCAGCTCCTCTTTCCAATCTCTGCATTCGTTCTTCTATCTCATTCATCATCGCTAGTGATCTCCGGGAGAGTACAGCTTTATCTCTTTCGATCTTATCGATTTTTTCTTTCTCCTCATCTTTTAAAACCATCGAAGCCTCCTTCAATTTATCGATATGTTTCTGTTTCCGCTGGATATCTAGTTGTTTATGTTTCAGTCTCAATTCTGCAAGTTCTTTTCTTTCCTGCGATCTTTCTCGTGTATGGATCACTTTAGCTATGATTATGAGGATGACTATAACGACGAGTGAATAAAAGATAGGCAAGAAATTATTGGATATAGTTTCTGACAAAGCCATGTTTTCACCTCATCTCCTCCTGAGTCTCTAATTTATCTATCCTGTTTTCCATAATCTCAAACTCCTGGTCTATCTGATCTCTTTTGGTCTTTAAGGATTCTATTTTACTAGAAAGGTCATCTAGTCTATTGTCCATTTTCTCTGCCCATCTTTGTGCTTCTCCTTCGTTGACCAAATCCCAACTTTCGACGATATCTTCAAAGTACTCTTCAAAATAAAGTTCCGTATGACTCGGAACATGACCATACTTACGTTCCAAGGCTTTTTTCCTAGCTCTCTGTCTGAAATAGAAGTATATTCCGACCATGATCAGTACGACCAATATGATCAAGAGAACTGTATATGCAACCATCATTCTTCCTCCTCAATACCAAGCTTTTTTTCCAATCTTTCTATCCTGTGAAGATCTTCATGAACTCTATCCTCGGTTTCTTCCTTCCACTCCTTCATTTCAGAGATTTCCTCAACAAATCTCTCTATTTTTTTATCTACTCCGTTGAGGTCCGAGCGAGTCGCCAACCTGTATTTATCTATATATTCAGGTAGATTTTCCGTAATGAATTCATCTGCCTTATCTGACGGTGTAATTGCCTTATTTCGGAAAAAACTCTTTGTCCTCTCCAGAATTCCTACATCGGATTCTTCTCCCATATTTTCACCTATAGAGCTTATTTTATTAAGGAACAAATGTCTTCGGAAAACATAAACTTTTCCTTTTAATTCCGAGTATTTAGTAGTAGGATGACAATTTTTAAATTTGAGAAAGGGAAATATCATTTTATAGTGTTCTGGATGTTGAAAATTTTCCTTTTTCTGAGGAGCTTATTTTCCATCTAAGAATGGATATTTCCGGACAATGTTTAAATATGCTAGAAAATCTGTCTAGTTTTAACTTGGAGATATTATGTCAACTCTTTGTAAAAGGTTTCAAGATGAGGAAGGTGTTTCAGAAGTTGTTGGGACTATTTTGACATTGGGAATAACTGTGGTGTTATTTTCAAGCGTTTATGCAGCCGTGACTACTTTAGAAGCTCCTGAGAGAAGAGATCATGTAGAGATGATGGTGGATTATGAGAGAGAAGGAGCTATAGATTACATAAATATAACTCATCAGAGCGGGAGAAGTTTAAATACTGAGTCACTCGTGTTCAATCTATTGGCCGATGGTGCGAGTGAATATCGTTTTTGGATAGATGATGATGAGACTTGGTCAGTGGGAGAGAAGGTGACGATAAAAGGAGAGATCTTTGATGAGGACGCTACAAATCTTGAACTCCTCATACAGAACGAAGAGACGAACAGGGTTGTGTATCAGACCCTTCTAGTCGAAGAGATTCCAGGTCAGTTAGACGTAAAAAACGCCTATATCCGATATAAACACGATTGGAGAAACTACGCAGAGCAAGGAGAGAAAATAGATATCATAGCGATGATTGAGAATTTAGGAGATGATGAGATTTGGGTGAACGCTTCAGTTGCGGGAGACGAGAATCCCTTCACGGAGGAGTATGAAGGCACCATAGAATTGGAAGAAAGGTCTCGAAACAGATACGTCCATGAAGATATAGAGATATCACCTGGAGCTATCGAAAAACCATACAGTGTTAAAATCACTGTCGAGAACATCACAGGTGAACAAAGAGCGAGTGAATACATAAGGTTGAACGTGGGAAAGAGACC
>CAZRWG010000109.1:0-5087 GCA_964603805.1 uncultured Thermoplasmata archaeon | reverse complement strand
TGAGGACCTTAACGAACTCCACGTTTCTATAAAAAATCAAACGGAGATGTACAAGAGATTGAATATCTCACTCGCTAATAACCATATCCTAGCAGAGTCGTCGAATCCTGAGATAAGAGAAGATTCTGCTGAGGCTTTCAAGTCGATGGCGTACATAATATCAAATCCAGATAGTTGGGGGATTTTACAGGAATACATGGATATTTTTGAAAGGATTATAGAACCTACGTTAACACAAAGTGAAGTAGAGACGGTGGAAACAGCCGAGGATGATGAGGATATACCGGAAGAAGGGCAGTATTTTATAGAACTGTTTGAAGCATCTGCTAGGATTCTGAATAATGATCCTACTCCAAAGGAAAGAAGAGCTGTAGGAAGAATGTTAACTTATTTTCTTGAGATAAGTGAACATATCGCTCATGTCCAGCCAGATTTTGGTTTCGTTGAAGATATACCTTCGGTAGATCCTTCCCTTGAAGAAAAAATAGAACAAGTAGAGAATATGAGTGATAGGGATATCAAGAGAAGTCTAAAGGAAGTACATGAATACGATCCTGATCCTCTGAGAGAAAGTATAGATCGTTCTATGGAGATCCTTTCTAAAGCAGAAAATGAAGATGAAGAAGCACTCAGTCATCTAGATGATACAAATGAGACTCTGAGTGAGCTTGAGGAAATATATCATGAGGAGAACTGGGAGAAAGAGATGAAGCCCTATGTTGAGAATTACAGTTCTACTCTTGACGGTTATTTTGATCTTTTGGATGGAACATTAACAGTCATCAGACAGATGAGTAGTACAATGCGCTCTGCCGAATTTTTACCGGATTTAATCGATGAGATGGCTAGAACAACGGTCAGTTTAAGTAGCCAGGAATTCGACGGTCAAGATCTTGTCATCAGAAGGATAAGGGCTGAAAGTGGCATGGGGATGGTGTTGATGGACGAGGAAATAGATGGCGAGACTAGAAGGGAAGCTCAGTATGAACTGATCGAATTAGCAGAGGAGACTACTGAGAATTCCGATACCAAAGTCTATGCTTCAAGGGTGATGCTTGAACAGATAAATGACAGTGCTAGCAGAAGTATGAACCAGTTATTACCTTTAGCTTTTGTTTTTGTCGTGTTCGTATTGATGCTTGTTTACAAGTCTTTTGTAGAAACAATATTAAGTTTGGGATCGCTTGGTATGGCTATAGTTTGGACATTCGGCGCCGGTGTTCTTTTGGGATACAAATTTAACCCATTGATAGTTGCGGTCCCGATTTTGCTAACAGGTCTGATAATAGATTATGGTCTCCATATGGTGATGAGATATAGGGAGGAAAAAGCCCAATCGAAAACACCATCTGTTTCTACCCGTGTTGCTATAATGACAGTTGGAGGGGCTCTTCTATTGACTACGGTTACCACTGCAATCGGTTTTCTTTCGAACGTATTCAGTGATCTTATCGTGATAAGACAGTTTGGGATATTAGCTGCGATAGGTATCTCTTCGAGTCTGATATTGATGATCGGATTTTTACCTTCAATCCTTCAAATAGTCGAAGAAAGACGAATGAAAAAACAAAAGACGCGAGAAAAAAGTAAAATATCTTCTAATAATAAAAACCTCAAAAAAGAGGAAAGCAAGTCAAATGATTACATAAGAAAATTTCTTTCAATATCGAGTATAATAGCAGACAAAAAACCTTGGGCTATGATCCTTGCTACATTGATGATAACTATGGTAGCAGGTTATGGAGCGGCAAATGTAGACACGACCTTCAATATAGAAGATTTCTTACCTGAAGGTGAATCCCAGAGTGAAAATATTGATTATATAAATGCTAATTACAATATTAGCACTTCTAGGGTTTACATTATGGTAGAGGGAGATCTTACAGAAAGAGATTTTCTCTATGCTATCGATCACGTAGAATTTAATTCTAGAGATAATAGATATATAATGGGAGAAGAAGGTGTAAATTCACCACTTTCCGTTTTACGAGAATATGGAACAGCTACTGTGGGCCAAGAACATTATAATGAAACCATAGTTGAAGCTTTTAGAGAAAGTGATACCGAAGGAAATGAGATACCTGATAGAAATGTTGAAGAACTCTACGACTTGCTTTACGAAGCTCCGGAAAGTAGAGATTCCATTGAGAGAGTTTTGAACAGAGACGAAGAAGGAAATTATGAAACTGCAGTTTTGATCTTTACCGAAAATGAAGTCCTCATAAATCGAGACCTTGATAACGCGGCTAGGATGAGAGATGAATTAGAAGAAGATTCAGAACCCTTGAGGAATGCGGGTTATACTACCAAGGTCACAAGTGGTAACATTGTAGGCCAAGAAACTACTGAAGAATTAACAAGTACTCAAATCCAATCTCTTTCGCTTACAATAATCATAGTCGCTACGATTTTAACCTTGATATTTTACTTTTCAAAAAAGACTAAAATTTTGGGTTTAATAACCACCTTCCCTGTAACATTGGTAACTATTTGGATAATTGGAACAATGTTCCTTCTTGATGTGCCTTTAAATGTCCTTACGGTTACGATCACAGCTTTAACTGTAGGAATGGGTGTTGATTTCAGCATCCATGTCGCTCATAGATTTTTGGAAGAAGTTGAGAACGGAAAAGAATTGTTCGAGGCATCACAGGAAACTGTATTGAACACTGGCTCTGCTCTATTTGGATCAGCTGCCACTACAGTCGGTGCTTTCGGCATACTTTCGACTTCTGATATAGTTCCTCTTGCTCAGTTCGGCTATATAACGGCTATGGCAATCGCTTACAGTTTCATAGTCGCAGTGTTCTTATTACCCTCTGCTTTAGTTGTGTGGGCTAAATTTACAGGCGTACAAGAAAGATTGGTCAGGGAGAAAGAAGAGGTTGAAAGGAAAAGAAAAGAAGGATTACCAACTCTTGAGAAGAGAGAGATCGATCAAAAAAAGAGAAAAGAAAGATTTCCTATATTATACGCAAGAAGAAGATATAAGGGAAATACAGAATCAATTAAAAAGCAAGAGAAAGAAGATTTACCAGTGCTTAGGACTAGAAAGATTAAGGACTGAGATCACTCAGATTCGGAAGCTTTTCTCATCTCAGGAAGGTGCTTAGGTATCAAAGGTGTACCACATTCCGGACATTCTCTTGAATCTGCAGGAATGATCTCACCACAGTTCTCACATACCCCTTCTTTTGGCTCACTCTCTTCACTTTCTTCAGTAGGGGGAGCGAATCTTTGGATTATCAAAAACGCGATTATAACCAAAAGTACTGCTATCACGATCCATTCATTTTTCAGTTCAAATTCTTCGCTTTCAAATTCAGCCGTTATGTCATGATCATCTGTAATCTCGATAACAGCTAAAGTTGAGTCGGTATCGTCTATAGATCCTGTATCTCCACTCCATCCTGTGAATTTATAACCATCTTCAGCTTCAACTTCGAGTATAACTTCGTCTTCAAATTCGTGTATTGAATTCAATTCTTCAGGTCGGATTATCTGTCCCTTATCTTCGTCGTTAACCTCGATGTTCAGTTCGTACTGTTTCTTTTCAAATTCAGCTGTGATATCATAATCGTCTTCCATTATTATCCTAGTCATCCTGGATTCAGGGGATTCTACGTTCTCTATATCACCGGTCCATCTTATAAATTCGTAATTTCCATCGGCTTCGGCTTCTATCACGACTTTTTCATCCAAATCATATCCAAAGCTCCCTTCTCCCGGTTGAATCACTCTTCCTTCCCCATCAACATCTATAGAAAGTTCATGATAATCTTCTTTAAATTCAGCCGTTATTTCGTAATCGTCTTTGATGATTATCTCGGCCAATTCTGATTCTGGTTTGTCTATATTTTCAATATCACCGGTCCATTGATCAAAAGTGTAGTTTTCAGCGGCTTCTACTTCAAGTATTATTTTTTCATTATATTCATATTCGAACTCTCCTTCGCCTGGTCTTAACACCTCACCTTCTCCGTCGATGTCTATCGTTAGGTTATACCATTCTTTTTGGAATTCAGCTGTGATATCATAATCGTCTTCCATCACTATGGTAGTCAACTCTGAATTAGGATCATCTATATTTTCGATATCGCCGGTCCAAGCTAAGAATTCGTTGTTTTCGTCAGGCTCTGCTTCGAGGACTATCTCTTTCTCCCTTTCGATCTCAAAATTCCCTTCGCCCGGTCTGATAACTTCTCCATTTCCGTCGGAATCTATTGAAAGCTCATAGTAATCTTCTTCAAATTCAGCAGTGATTTCATAGTCGTCTTCCATTTCTATAGTGGTCAATTTTGATTCGGTATCATCTATATTTTCTGTATCGCCTGTCCATTCTACGAAAGCGTGATGATCATCAGCTTCAGCTTCAATGACTACTGTTTCCCCGTGCTCGTATTCAAACTCACCTTCGCCCGGCTTTATTACCTCGCCACCTCCCTCCACATCTATTGTTAAATCCCGGGCTTCTTTCTCGAATTCTGCCTTTATAGTATAGTTATCTTGCATTTCTATTTGGGTAAGATTAGAGCTTGAATTTCCTATGCTTTCTATATCTCCGCTCCAACTTTTGAATTCGTAGTTTTCATCAGCTTTAGCCTCAATAACAGGTTCCTCTCCTTCTTCATGTTTAGTTACATCATCTTCAGGCTGGATAACTTCTCCACCTTCAGTTGTTGTAATTATAAGATGGTACTCTGCAGAGGATGCATCTACAGTGCTAAATGATAGTGTCAAAGATGCAGTTAAAAGAATAATCGCTAAACATATCTGAAATACTTTGTTGTCTAACATTTATGTCACTCCACTGCTGGTATAATTGATATCCAACCTATATTTATAAGTTTTTTTAGTCAAAAAGAGTTATTTTGTAGACGATTTAGAATAATTATAGCCAAAATAACTTTGATTTAGAGTGGTATTAAAGAAAAATGACAGTAATCAATATTTATCCCCTTCTTTATGAGATGAAGAGGTCACTACAGATGGGAAAGTACGTCGCTCTAATCGGAGAAGAACATCGTATGGTTATCAATAGCCTTTGGGCAGTATTGAAGCATGAAAGGTTTGAACCAGAAGAACTC
>CAZRWG010000108.1:0-5094 GCA_964603805.1 uncultured Thermoplasmata archaeon | reverse complement strand
CGCTCCGGTGACAATAGCGGTCTTTCCATTCAAACTATTATTATCCATCTCATAATCACCTCTAAAATTCATATGACCTCTATAGTTTTTAGTTCTTCTTCCAAGCTTTTCAATTCTTTTCTATCTAAAGAATGCAATGGTTCCCTCAAATCGCCATAATCATGTCCCTTTACTTTCAAGGCACCTTTAACAGCAGACATCGTCGGATAATCACTAAATATATTTTTGATCTCTAGGACCTTCTTTTGTCTCTCTTTTGCCGCTTTTAGGTCTCCTGCCTTATATTTCTCATAGATTTCTACAACTAGCTCAGGAAACGCATTCCCTACCGCGGTTACGGCCCCATCTCCGCCTAAAGTAAGATAATTAAATATAAGTGAATCATTTCCACCAAAAAGCACGAAGTCTTTCCGCCTTTTTCGAACGTTTACCAATGTATTATAAAACCACTCGACATCGCCGGAGCTGTCTTTCAATCCGATAAGGTCTTCATTTTCAGTCATTTCTAATAAAGTAGAAGTCTTTATTTCATTACCAGTAAATTGGGGTATTGAGTAGAGAAACAATGGTATATCGACTTTCTCCCCTATTTTCTTAATATGTTTCTTGAGTGATCTTTCATCTACAGGATAGTAATAAGGAACGATAACGTGTAAAGCATCCGCTCCTTTCTCTTCTGCATATTTGCTCAATTCGATGGTTTTTTTGGTACTATTACACATTGTTCCAGCTATCACAGGAACTCTATCGTTTAAATTTCTCATAGTGATATCTATTATCTTCTTCTTCTCTTTGAAGGACAAAAGAGGTGCTTCACCGTTTGTCCCTAAGAGATATATCCCATGAACACCACGTTCCACCACATGATCTATGAAATCCACTAACCTTTGCTCGCCTATATCTCCATCTTCATCAAACGGAGTGATAATCGCTGGAAAAATACCTCTAAAACGGTTATCTCTTTTCATAATCAAAACTCATAAATCAAAGTATTATTAAATCTTCTTGAATTTACTAGACTTCTGAAAATGACTAAAGTCAATCTTGTTCTTGTAAAACTCATAGAAGCATATCTTCATCCTCTAATGGTTCCGGACTACCTATCATTTCACCACATTCTGGACACTCCTCACCGGCATGATCATCTCTGCATTTTGAGCAGAGAGGAAGATCTCCACAATCATGCTTATAATCTGTCTTTTTCCCGCAGAAATGACAGCTTTCATAAGAAGCGTCTTTTTCGATCTTTTCTTTTTTAGATTTAGATTCTGTTTTATCAGTCTTCGAAGGAGCCTCTTCAGTCTTTTTCTCTCCGCTTTTCATCCGCTCTTTTTCTCTTTTGACCTCTCCACTGGTTAGACTTGAAATTTTCGTGCTAGGAGCCTGGTAATCGGAGCCCTCAAATTTCTGTAAAGCCGCTTGAACTTTTTTAGCCTGGAATATACCTATATCTAAATTTCTTATGAGACTCAAAAAGTCTCTGTTCTCTGGGGATAAATCCAAAGCTTTATGTTTAAGTAATCTTTCCGTGCTCTCGTCGATCTCATCCAGTTGAATATCCATCTCGTCGACTGCTCTGATATATTCAAGTACTTCTTTACACTCTTTGATTTTTTTGTCAGGGAAGTTAGTGACTATGTCACATAATTTTATACCTTCTTTCACCAATTTATCCCTTTTCTCCTCAGCCAACTTAGAAATTATGACTTTAGAAGCTTCTTCCAATTTGTTTTTTCTATCTCGCTCTAAAGAACTAAGGTCTAAACCTTCTTTCAAGGTGATATATTCAAAAACATCGTCGATGTGATTATAGGGAACATCACATTTTTGGAAAGCTTCTTCTTTGGTCACGGGTTTACCTCTTTTACATTCGTATTCCAAAATATCTCTAGCGTATTCTTCGAGTCTCTCTGATTTTTCTCTGTCTTTAGCTACATCTAATCCTTCATTTGCGGATCGGAAATCCGAATCTATATCTACCGCTCTTTCAAAGGCTCTTTTAGCTTTTTCCAATTTCCCCATCTCTAATAACACTCTACCTTTGTTGTTCCATGCGTATTTATCTTCTGGATCTAACCCGATAGCTTTATCATAGGCTGACAAGGCTTTTTTCATTTCTCCGATCTCTTCATAGGCACGTCCTAATTCAAACCACGCTTCTTCATGCTCTTCGTCTTTTTCGGTAGCTTTCTTGAAACTCTCCACAGCCTCTCGGGTCGGTATATCCCTTGCTTCGGATTCGACCTGTCCTTTTCTGAACCAAAGATTTGCATCTTCAGGTGCCTTTTCAATCGCTTCTTCATAAGCCTCAACTGAGTCTTCTTTCCTGCCCACAAGATCATAACATTCTGCTAATGTTCTCCAAGTCTCTTTATCACCAACACCTAGTTTAATTGCGGTATCTAAAGAATTGATCGCCTCTTCGTAACGTCCGCTTTCAAAAGCCAATTCACCTTTGCATCTCCAAGTTTCTCCGTTCTGGTCGTCTATCTTTAAAGACTCTTCAAAAATTTCTCTCGCTTCATCGTAGTTTTCAGATTCTATCAAACACTGGCCCTTAAGATTGAGATATTCCGTGTTTTCTGGCTCGATATCTAGAGCTCTGTCGTACCACTCTATAGCTTCGTCATATCGTTCCATCTTTTTCAAAGCTTCTGCCTTCCTGATTACCGGATGAACATCATTCTCATCGAGCTCGTGTGCTTTATTATAGGATCTTAAAGCATTTTCGTATCTTTCTAGGTGTTCTTGAATCATCCCCTTCTGCATCCAAGAAGTTTTATCATTCGAATTCAGCTCTAAAGCTTTGTCAAAGGCCTCTATACTCTTTTCTCTTTCTTTCAAAAATTTGTGAGCTTGGGCTTTATCCTTCCATGTTTCAAAATCATTTTCATCTTTATCCAATATTTTATCGCAGTACTTTACAACTTCTTCCCACCTATCTAGTTCCTTCAAGATGTCTTTAGTCCTTCTAAGGTCTTCGGGGGTTTCTTCCAGTTTGAGAACCCTTTCCATTGCTTCTAAAGCAGATTCAGCTTCACCAAGTTTTTTCAAGGCCTCGGCCTTGTCTCTCCATGCTTCAATATTCTGGGAATTCATCTCCAATATTTTATCAGCTGTCTGATGAATCTCACTCCATCGACCGAGTTCTTTCAAAGAGCCCTTCTTATGTTCAAGGACTCTAAGATCATATTCTTTCATATCTAGCGCTCTGTCAAAAGATTTTACTGCTTCACCGTGTTTCCCTACCTCAGCTAAGCATATACCCTTCCGTATGTGGGCAAACCTATTGCTCGGATCGAGTTCTATAGATTTATCAAAAGCTTCTATCGCTTCTTCAAATCTTTCAAGCCACTCTAAAGCCGCTCCTTTGCTGTACCAAATGTTTTTGTCTTCCTCTTCGAAACTCAATGCTTTTTCATATGATCTAACAGCCTCTTCGTATCTATCTACACCTTCTTGAGCAAGACCTTTACTGTACCATATCTTATGGTCTTCAGAATCGATTTCTAGTGCCTGATCATAAGCCTCTATAGCTTCATTATATTTCTCTAATTTATTCAAAGCGTGTCCTTTATTATTCCAATATCTTTTATCCGTAGGATTCAATTTATGTGCTTTTTCAAAACTCTCTACCGCTTCCTCATATCTTCCTTTTTTATATTCAGAAAGACCTTTAAAATTCCACTCTTCCTCCATAGACTCGTCTATAGAAAGACCTTTTTTAGAATCCTCTATTGCCTTTTCGTGTTCTCCTTTTTTCCTGTAGGCTTTAGCTCTATCGAAATACGCGTCAGCGTCGTTAGAGTCTATATTCAAAATTTTATCACAAATAGTTATCACTTCATCGAATCTACCTAAATTCATCAAGGCCGCCTTCTTACCTCTCATGGCATCAATATTCTTCTCCTTCAAATTCAAAGACGTCTCAAATTTTTCCAAAGCGGTAGATGGATCACCCTTCTCTAAATGGGCTTTACCCATATCGTTCCAGGCATGAATGTTATCTTGTTCGATCTCAGTCATCCTTTCAGCTACACGGATAACATCATCCCATTGCTCCTTCTCTTTGTAAATCTCTTTTTCATGTTCTAATGCACTTACATCTCTAGGATTGAACGATAATGCCTCTTCAAAAGCATCTATAGCTTTTTCTTTCTCCCCTAATTTTTGTAAAGCTACACCCTTATCGTATAAAGCATTTGCATCCTCAGGATTGCTTTCCAGTATACGATCACATATTTTTACCAATTCCTCGTAACGTTCCAGCTCCTTAAGTGCTTCCTTCTTATTGTTCAATAGTCTATGATCGCTCATATCAAGATTTATTCCTTCCTCAAATGCCTTCACCGCCTCTTCATAATCCTCCATTTCGAACAGGATGGTTCCTTTTTCGTTCCACAATTCTTTATCTTCAGGATCTAATTCTAAAGCTCTATCCATCGCATCTAGGGCTTCTTCATGCCTCTCCAATTGATGGAGTGTTGTCCCTTTTTCCATCCAAAGTTCCTTTTTATCTGGATTTATATCTATCCCATTGTCGAAACACACCACAGCATCATTTAGTTTATCTCTTTCTTTTAGAACCAAGCCTTTTTTAAGCCAAATCTCTTCATTATCTGGATTTATTTCTAATGCATGGTTCAATGTCTCAATAGCGGAACTAAAATTGCCATCTCTTTTTAAGGCCATGGCTTTTCCTGTTAAAACCTCCGCATCTTCCGAATTTATGTCTAATATATTATCATAAAATGACAAGTCGTCAGGGTCTATTTCTAATCCTGCTTTATAAGCTCTAACAGCTTCATCTTCCCGTCCCATTTCTGCCAAAATGTCTCCTTTATTACCATAGCTTATTTTATCTTCAGGATCTATCTCTATCGCCTTTTCTAAAAATCTCAATGCCTCATCTTTTTCACCATGCTCCGCTAATAACAAAGCTTGGTGATTAAGAGCATCGACATTTTCTTCATCAAAATTCAGTGATTTTTCTTCAGCTCTCAACCCTTCTTCTTCAAAACCTAAATTGTAATAAAGCCATCCTAGAATATCATAGAGATCTGATAGCTCTTCCTCCTTATCACTCAATACTTT
>CAZRWG010000107.1:0-5114 GCA_964603805.1 uncultured Thermoplasmata archaeon | reverse complement strand
GATACCGATCTTAGCGGACTTCATAAACCCAGTGTTGTTGGTGATACCGCTCCTCATAGCTGCTATGGCAGTGATAGTTGTGGGTATAATCGTGACACAATACCTGGTCGATTTCATCATGAAGATGTTGAGAGAATTCGAAATCGGTAGACTCATTGAACCTGTTGAATCCATGATAGAACGGGAAGGTATCACTTTGAAAGTGATATCATATGTGTTGAAGCTGTTCATAATGCTCATATTTGTGCAGATAGCAGTTGGTATACTAAACAGGGAAGGTATGTTCAATCAACTCGCAGAACTTGTCAATACTGTCATTCTATGGATACCGAACTTGCTAGTGGCCTTATTCATAGGGTTGATCGGCTTCTGGATCGCCACATGGATGCACGGAAAGATCGTGGAACATGGAAAAGAATTAGACCTACCGTTCGTCAAATTCATGGCTAAAGGCGTACAGATATTGGTGATCTACATAGCTATCGTCATGGCATTAGCTCAGATCGGGATAGAAGTTCCAATATTGTACTTAGTCTTCGCGATAGCAGTCGGTGCAGTGTTCCTAGGGCTAGGCGTCGGCTTTGCCTACGGTTCGAAAGACATCTTCCTCAACCTTGTTGGCTCTATACAGTCCGGACAGACGCTCAAGGAAGGAAACAGAGTGGAAGTGGAAGGTTACGAAGGAGTCATCAGAGAAGTTGGACGTTACTCAGTAGAACTTGAAACGGACACTGGCAGAAAGATCCACATACCGCACTCGAAACTAGCAGGCGCTGTTATCGAGGAACAAGAATAAAACAAACCCCCTTTTTCTTTTATTTTTAATTTACCTAGTTAATCAAAAGTTAAGGACTAGAAATTCTGTAGAGTACTCGCTTTAGATATATAAGCAGGATAGGATCGAATACGAAGCCGAGAACTATCGGGAAACTAGCCTTTGGCCCAAAAAGAGAAACCGCTAGGATTATAGCTAGACCACCGTTCTTAAGAGTTGTGAAAAGAGTATAGCTCTTCAACTTTCCCTGTGAGATATTCAATTTACTTCCTCCGAAATGTACTATCGAGGCCAATCCGATGCTCCTGACCGAGCCGATGAACAGTATGGGTAAAAGAAGCCTCGTCTCGGTGAAGAATAAAGTTCTGTTAGCCCCTACCGCTCCGAAAATTATCAGAAAAAATCCTATGTTGACGATTATCTGGTCGTGATCCTTTTCTTCATAATCTATCTTGAGGAGGAACCTTGATACAATAACGGGAACTATGATGAGGATTATGAGATTTCTGAGTATAGGCCATATCCCGATCTCTCTCCCGAAGAGTAATAAGAGTACAGTGGGAGCGATTATCAGAGAGGAGATATAGAGCAAAGCGCTCGAGATCAAAGAAAGTTCCGTATCACCTTCTAGCATACTGGTGAATGGGATCACAGCGATTGCGGATGGGACCACTGCAAATACGACCATACCTTGGATGAGCTGGATATCGTCGAAAAGAAGGTAAGATAAAGATATCAGTGAGAAACTGAGAAGGCCATAATTTAGTAGAAAAACGGTGAAAAAATCTCCTAGATGTTTTTTCAGACTTCTCAACCTCTTGAACTTCACTTCTCTAGTTGAGAGTGACATGATGATGAGTAAGGAGATCATCGTGATCTCATCAGAATATCTAGGATAACCGTCGATGAAAAGACCCAATAAGATCGCTAGAAGGGCCATCGCGCCATAGCTGTATGGTAATCGTATTATCTTTTTGAGCACGAGTTCGAAATCGAGAGTTCGGCTTATTTTAACTTTCGGTATGAATAGAGAAATGAGGCAATTTTTTATATTTTTTTGACTTATAACTTTCAGATGAGTTGGCTATACCTGATCTTGGACTTTCTCATCCTCGTCTTGGCGATACTTTGGATTTCTAAGGATATCACTGAAAGAAGTTTCAAGAAAAAATATTATTGGATATGGATGATCGGATTATTGGTTGCATATTTCTTATTCCAGCTAATAGGTATAGGTTTTCTCGGGATAGCTGTCGTAGTCCTTTCGTATTATTTATGGAGACGGTATCTTTTCGAAAAAGATAAGAATAAGAGAGAGTAAAGGATTTTTGATTTAGTTTTTCTAGAATATCGGTCCGACGAAGGTTTCCCAAAGATTGATAGTGATTATCACCGCTATGGCTATAGGTATCACGTATCTAATGAGCGGACTGAACCATCTTCCTACGTTTATCCTCTCCGCAGTTCTGTTAGCCTCTTCAGCTACATATCTAGCTTTGTAAACGTATCCGGCGAATATAGCTACCAATAAACCACCTAAAGGCAGCATTATACTATCCGCCCAGAAGTCATATGTATCCAGTATATCCATGCCATAGAATTGGAAACCGTCCCAAGCACCGTATCCTAAGATCGGCGGAATACCGAATACGAACATGAGCGAACCCACAACTGCGGCGGCTTTTGCTCGAGCCCAGTTGTATTCATCTATCAGCCAGGAAACGACCACCTCGGTAAGGGAGATAGCAGACGTTAAAGCGGCTATGGTCAACAGTACGAAGAACAGGAAGCCAAAAAAGCTGCCAGCAGGCATCTCTGCGAAAACAGCGGGAAGAGTAATGAAAGTCAATCCAGCACCTTCTCCTGGTGAATAACCTAATGCAAAAACAGCTGGGAATATAGCGAAGCCAGCTAAGATGGCTATCAACGTGTCAAGGCCCACAACTGAGGCGGCATTATCGGCAACGTTCTCTTCTTCATCTAGATAGCTACCATAGGTGATGATTATACCCATACCTAGGCTAAGGGTGAAGAACGCCTGTCCGATAGCGGCATTGAGGGCTTCGATCGTAACATCGCCGAGTTCCGGTGTCAGATAAAATTCGAGTCCCTCCATCGCACCGTCTAAAGTGAGGGCTCTTGCAATAACCACTAGGATCAATATGAACAATATCGGCATCAGAATCTTAACAGTTCGTTGTATCCCTTTTACCACTCCTAGTCCCACTATACCAGCGGTAAAAGCCATGAATATCGCATGGTAAAAAGTCGGTAGCCACATACCGGATAGATGGTCAATAAAGACTGCGGCATAATCTGCTTCAGGATCTAGTCCTGTGGCGGATTCTATGGAATAGTGAAGCGCCCAACCAGCTACAACGGAATAGTAGCTCATTATTATGAAGGCTGTTAGAATCACTAGAGCACCTACCAACCACCAGGGGGTGTCGGGAGCAAGCTCTTTGAACGTTCCTAGAGGATTTCTCTGTGCTTTCTTACCGAGAGTTATCTCTGTTATCATCATCGGATAACCGATTATCATAACAATTACGAGGTAGATCAATAGGAACATCGCACCGCCCATCTCTCCAGTTATGTAAGGAAAACGCCAAATGTTCCCTAAGCCCACAGCCGAACCTGCAGCCGCTAGGATAAAACCTAGCCGGGTGGTCCAGTGTTCTCTCTCGAGGACCATTCTACCCCTCAATATCTATTATTGAAGTAACCTTATATATATTTTAGGCATAACAATAATATAAAATTTTATAAGAGGAAAGCAAAATAGCTTAGTAAAGAAGGTGGGGTCTATGAAATTAGAAGATTTTCTAGAGGAGAGAGAACTTCAGGCAGAATTGTTCGAAACTACAGGCGAAGTGAAGACCGTAGAAGATGCTGCCGAAGAAGTAGGAGTAGAAAATGATCACATAATCAAATCACTGGTATTTTTTGTGAATAAAGAACCTATACTTGTGATAGGCTGTGGCGGGAAAAACATAGATGAAGAAAAATTGAAAGAAGTCTTTGAAACGGACGAGGTTCGTATTGCCTCTCCAGTTGAAGTGGAAGAGATGACCGGTTATTCTATAGGAGAAGTGCCTCCTGTAGGAGTGGAACTTTCAAAAGTGATTGAAGAAGAAGTTTTGGAGAAAGAGAAAGTCTACGGTGGAGGAGGTTCGGTAAATCATCTTTTAGAGATCGATCCTTCCGATCTTATCGAGGAAGATACAGAGGTGGCTTCGATCCAATGATCTGTAAGATTTTTTTATTCTTAACGAAAAATCTTAGAAAATAGTTTTTTGGACTCATAGAAACTATTCTCGTTTTTTTCTATCGTTTAGTGTGAGGAAAAAGGATACTACTTGTTGAATTCCGTGTAAATAAAGAAAAAGATTTTAAATCAGGTTTTTATTCTCAGCGTGTGACTTAGCATGGGCCTATTTGACAAAAAAGAGGAGGAACTTAAAGAAAAACTTCGACAGACAGAGAAAGAGCTGAGAGGAAAAAAAGCGGATTTGAAGGAATGTATCGAAGAGAAACGAACCTACAAAGAGAACTTTGACTCTTTTTTCGAAAGCGGTTTTTTACCCATGATGATCGTCGATGAGGACCGAGTAGTTCAAAGAGTGAATTCTGCAGTGACGAAGAGTCTAGAAAAGGACAGAACAGAAGTTTTAGACAAGAAGGTCAAGTTTTTTTTCGAAGACCTAGATTCTCTGATCGATAGAACTTTGGTCGAGGGAAAAGAGGTCCATGATAAAGAGGAAAGCTTGGAAATAGATGAAGATCACAAAAAACACTTTTTAACTTCTATAGTCCCTCTAGATGCGTCTTCATCTAGAGCACTTGTAGTTCTCAAGGATGTTACGGAGAAAAGAAAAATCCAAGAAGAATTGGAAGAGAGTAAAAACAGGAACGAAACTTTGATAGAAAACGCTCCTCTTTCTATCGCAGTTAGTGATTTAGAGAATAATATACTCTTCGTTAATGAGTATATGGCTGATAAATTTGGTTATACAAAAGAGGAATTAGAAGGCAAAAATATTTCAGATCTTATGACTGAAGAGGAATTTAAAAAACTCAAAGACAAAACGCAAAAGAGGGAAGAAGAGGGTTCTATGGAGACCTACGAATTGGAATTCCTTGATAAAGAAGGCGAGATAATCGAAACACTGGTTAGCGCGACACCTTACGAGGATATCCATGGTGATGTCGTGAAAACTGCGGGTTTCATCCAGGACATATCTAAGCAAAAAGAACTTCAGAGGGAACAGAAGAAAGCAAAAGAATATCTCGAAGAGCAGGTATCTAGGATATTGGACGCGGTAAAGAGATTCGAGAA
>CAZRWG010000106.1:0-5135 GCA_964603805.1 uncultured Thermoplasmata archaeon | reverse complement strand
AGAGGAGGAAGAAACATCATTGGAAAGATTGAAAAAAAAGATAGGTGGAGAGGGTTTTAGTTCTGAGATATTGGAAAAGAGAATAGTACGAACCTACTCTTCAGCCGAATCCCATATGGCTTATGATATATTTGTTGAAAAGAGGTAAGTCAATCTTTGTATCCGAAACGATTGATCGTTCCACATTTTAAGCATTTTGTGATCAATAAGCCTTTTTTTATTCTGATCTTGCAGGTTTTAGAGGGATGAAGATAAGAGTAACAGGTTTTGCAGACTCTCCTTTTGTATTTTGATTTTAGAGGTACATTGTGTCTCATACCTATCTTTCTAGCAAGCTCTACATATCGGTCGGATCTTTTTAATTCTCCCTCTAATGCGGCCTTTTTGGCTTCCTCAAACAATATTTCTATTCTTTTCTTAGCTATCCTCTTGTTTTTCTTATTACCCATATCCTACCGACCATATCTTGATTTCATTTAAGAGCGAAGAATAGTTTATAATATTTTCTGTATCTTAAAAATATTGATCTAGAAAATCATTTATTATATCTCTATGATCGAAAGCTAAGTCAGGTAGCTCTTTTATATCAAAATATCTCGCTTTCTCAGCATCGCTCCCAACTTGTAGAGATCCATTTTTTCTGTTGAGGGAAAACACTGTTGAGATCATATGTCCTCTTGGATCTCTATCGGGGGAAGAATAAACTCCTATCAATTCGTTAATCTCGGTTTTCAGACCAGTCTCTTCTTCTACTTCTCTTACCACAGCTTCTTCTACGGATTCATCATATTCAACGAAACCACCTGGTAGAGCATATTCTCCTTTAAACGGTGGATTCTTCCTTTTAATCAATAGTAGCTTTTCATCCTGTCTGACGATACCGTCTACAGTAAGAGTCGGATTTCTATAGACCTCGCCCTTATGTTCCTTTTTAAGTTCGCGATAATCAGAAAGTAATTTTTTACCGGCCGGTGTCAAAACAGAACCTCTATTTTTTTCACCCCCTCTTTGACTTCTAACCAACTCTTTTCCCACCACTTCTTGAATCTTTTTCACTTTACCCCAAGCGTGTCTGTAGGACATATTCATCTCTTTGGCGGCTTCAGAAATTGAACCCTTTTCATCGATCAATTCGAGTAGTTTTTCTCTACCATCACCAAGGACGAAATCCCCATCTTTCTTCAACATACATTTGCATTCCAGTTTATACATTTTCAAAAACATATCTAATATGTTGGTAATTAGTTTAACGTTATTAGGGTTTCTTTCGAAGCAGAAATCAAAAACGATCTAAGATTTGTGTTTGTAGAAAACTATTTATATGAGCTCACCCAGTACCCGCTCAGGTTCTCAGCTCTGGTACTATGTTAGACAAAGAAACTCTGTTAAGACAAAAGATTAGTTATGACGATTCGGGATCTCTCCAAGACTTTTTTTGTTGTTTGGAAAGAGCCAAAGATATAACAAAAACAAATAAAGATCTTCAATCCTGTATAGAGAAGATTTTGGAGAATAAAGAGATGGAGCAAAAATTGTAGTATATCTCGCCTTAATTTTAAAAAATTTAACAACATAATTATAGTTCTATACTATTTTTAAATCCGGAAATAGATCTTTTCGAGAAATTTTTCCATAACTAGGTTATAAAACACCGTGAACAAAGGCATGTTTATATAACTCTGACAAATTTGCTAGAAAAGTTATATTAAATATAGTCAATATCTTTCCCTTGGTGGAAATAAAAATGAAAGCGCGACTGAAAAGGTTATTGGTGTTTGTCGTTCCAATAATACTAGCGATAGCCTTAGTATTTGGAGCAGGTCTAGAGTGGGACACAGACAGTTATGATGGGGTCTTAGCAGGTGATTTTGGTGATTACGTAGGGATAGACGATTATGATGGGGTCTTAGCAGGTGATTTTGGTGATTACGTGGGGATAGACGATTATGATGGGGTCTTAGCAGGTGATTTTGGTGATTACGTGGGGATAGACGGCTTTGAGCTATAGTGAATCAAGACACTCAGTAATTCAAAAAACCTTTTTCTATACTTGTATTCACCTATGAAATGAAGAGTAAATTCCAACATCTCTTAATTTTTTTGATCGTATAGGTTATTTTGTTCAACTCCGAGCTCCCTTATTTGTAGCTACTAGACGTAGAAATCTCATAGGAATTTTTATTGATTCTTATATTAGCGTTGATCCCTTTATTTAACTCTATATATCCTATTAAAAACATTCTTCTTAGGAAAATAACCTCCTGTTTTTATCACGGATTTATAATTTCTACTTTATTAGAGGTGTTTTTGGAGGTAGCAAATTTGCGGCAAAGATTCAAAAATAAACTAGTAGTTAACCAATTGGGAAGTAAATGATGAGGATGTATAGGGAGTTAGTATTGGGAATAGATGATTTAACAACTAGTTCTATTGCCGGGAAAAGCGAAAAGTATCTTTCAGGTAGTAAATTTTTATTTTTACCTAGTATTGATAATAAGAAAAAACGTCTTGAAACCTATCTCATTGATTCTATCCTCTCATGCATTTATCCAAAAAAAGGGGTGAGGCTCGATGGAATCTAACCTTAAGGGGGCTATGCTATATAATAAGGAAGAGAAAAGTGAACTCATTGATAGAGAAAAAATTCTAAATGAACTTCAAAATTATAAGGAAGCAATATCATCTGGAGATGGTAAATGTGTTCTTCTTAAAGGAGAAATAGGAGTTGGTAAAACCCGTGTTGCAGAGGAGTTTCTAAGAGATTGTTCTGTTGGAAATTTTGAGGTATTGTGGAGTCGAGGTCTTTATTATGAAGGAACACAACCATTCCTACCTTTTGATAGGGGTTTTGCAGAATATTTTGAAAGACAAAAAGGAAACATAGAGAAAAAAGAAACAGAGAAATCTACTAAAAATAAATCTACTAATTCACAACAATCTAATGGAAAACCCATGAGCTTTTTAGCCGGAGGGAATGATGGAATCATAGAAACTACAACTGATATCGACCAAGAAGAGATGTTTGATAGTATACCTAATTTATTCGAAGAGGACAAATGGAAGAATTGGAAATTGATGCTTCAGAAAAGGGATATGATTTTTAGCAAGATTACTGAGCTATTGAAGGACATGAGCCAGTATCAACCCATAGCCTTTTTCATCGATGATCTTCAATGGGTAGACAAATCTTCTGCACAGCTTATCAATCATTTGGCTAGGAACATAAAAGAGAACAGAATACTCTTACTGGGAGCTTACAGACCGGCAGAACTACACTGTGACCATCCGCCGTTCAAAGATACCTTAAGAAGGATGAAGGAAGAAAAGCTGGTAGAGATAATAGAGTTACCTAGGCTAGATCGGGAGTCGACATCTGAATTTGTAAAAGATTACCTTAATAGAGAGAAAATATCGCAAAATTTCCTTCGATGGATATATCGTGAGAGTGAGGGGAATCCGTATTATGTGAGAGAAATACTAGATCTGATGAGGCAAGAAGGATTTATCTCCCTACCCTCTTACGCTGAGAACTTTGAAGAGCGGGTATCACAGATGAAAATACCCTCTTCGATCAAAGAAATAACCCGCAGGAGAATGGAGGGGTTAGACGATAAAGAGAAAAATGTTTTGAGATTTGCTTCATTACTCGGAACTAAATTTGATTTTAATATATTAGAAAATGCAGTAAATATTGATTCAATAGAACTAGCTGATATATTGGAGAAATTAGAAAAGCATTGTTTGATAGAAGAGATAGATGATATAGACGCAGGGGTATTGTATCGTTTTAATCATTACCAGACCAGAAAAGTGATAGAACGTGAGATGAGTCGGAGTAGAAAAAAGATCTTCCACAAAATAATAGGTGAAGCGTTGGAAGAATTTCAGGAGAGTGAACTTGAAGATTATTATGGTGTATTAAGTAGACACTTTTACGAAGGAAAGAACTTCAAAAAATCATACGAATATTCTAGAAAAGCCGGAGAGGCAGCTCTTCGAAGATCAGAGAGACCAGTCGCTATC
Source organism: uncultured Thermoplasmata archaeon (assembly GCA_964603805.1). Classification (GTDB taxonomy): domain Archaea; phylum Thermoplasmatota; class Thermoplasmata; order Halarchaeoplasmatales; family Halarchaeoplasmataceae; genus Natronoplasma. Next base: position 1,112 of record CAZRWG010000106.1, on the reverse strand, counting down.
GATCATTTTGAGAGAGCTTTGAGATCTTTACGGAAAGCAAAAGGCATAGAAGATAAAGAGGAGAAAGAACAGCAAATATCAAAGAAAATAGGCGGAACTATAGAAATATTTTACCGTAACGAATTTTAGCTCTATTAATATAAAGCTACAGCTTCTTCGATAGAGTGATTACTTAGTCTAAGTCATTAGGCATCGCTTCTTTACATCTTTGGATCCAAAGTTCCATATTTTTTTCTTGGAAATAAGCAAGCGCTCTTTGGAGGTTGTTGGCAGCGCTCTTTTTGTCATCATTTTCAATCAGGACCAATCCCAATTCATAAATGGTTCCTGCTTTTTCGTCAAAGGAATTAGTTTCGTCGAAAATCTGGATAGCTTTTTTAAAACTTTGTATCGAGTCATCCAATTTCCCTTCTTCGCGTTGGATTGATCCTTCAAGGTATCGGATAAAACCTTTATCTTTTTCAACTTCCCTTTTCGAAGTTGACTCAAGTAATTCATTTAAGTGATTTTTTCCTTTTTTAATATTCCCTTTTTCTGCTTCTATTTTACCGAGTAAATATTCGGCATTGATTTTCTGATGTAGGTGATCTGTTTTAGCAGCTAAATCTCTTCCTTTTTCTAAATATTTCTTAGCTTGTTCCAAGTCACCTTTCTCTCGATATATTCGCCCCAAGCTCACTGCGACACGGCTCTGAAAAAACTTTTTCCCAGTCTGCTCAGAGAGTTCAAACGCTCTTTTGAAGTGATATAGGGCTTCATCTAGGTTTCCCTCTTTTTGATATGTTATCCCAATATTATTATGGATTTTAGGTTTATCAGTTTTATTTCCTGTTTTTTCATATATATCTAGACAATTTTTAAATATCTTTAGTGACTTATTTAAATCGCCACTTTTAGCATGAAGTGCCGCCAGATCGTTCAGAGTATTGGGAAGATTCTTCCAATCGTTCATTTGCTCCCTGATTTCTCTCGCCTTCTCTAGGTGTTTTTGAGCCTCTTCGAAATCTCCCTTAAGATTGGCAAGGCTTCCGAGATGGTGATGAGCTGACCCGATAAGTTCATCATTTTGTAGCTCCTCAGCTACTTTCCTTTCTTCCTCGAAAACATGTAGG
>CAZRWG010000105.1:1013-5138 GCA_964603805.1 uncultured Thermoplasmata archaeon | reverse complement strand
TACAGCGATATTTGTATGATATTCTTCATAGTCTTCGTCCCACCTTATCAGCACCTTTTCTACACGTTCCCTCTGCGAGGGAGTTCTGTGATTTGAAGGGGGATCGCCGTACTCAGATAGTTTTTCATCTTCTAGATCCACAGTAGACATCATCGGTTCGACATCTTCTGAGTCAATTTCTTCATCGATCTCAGCCAAAGATAATATTACTGGTGAAAAACAAAGGATAACGATAACAAACGCTACAAGAGTGTATTGAAAAAATCTACTCATAGCCCCGGGGAGAGATTTTTGAGGTCTATTCACAAGTTTCCACTGATATCTCCAATTATATCCTACATATATAAAAACCACGGTTTATTTATCTATATTAGTTATTTTCTACAATTCTTTTTCTCCCTCGAATGTTTCGTCTACTCGATCAGTTTCTTCACTATCTCTCATCATATACCCTACGATGATTAAGACAATTACTATTGCCAGGATTATTCCTAATACTATCGATATTCCTATACTATCTTCCTCTTCAAAGACCGCTGTGATCTCGTTATTCTCTTCCATCGTTATTGTTATCTCTTCACTCGTTTCATCGCTTCCTACCCATCCCTCGAACTCCCATCCGTCGTCTGAGATCGCTACTATTTCGATCTCCGTACCATTTTCATAGGTCCCTGTCCAACCGTTATCCACTTCTTCACCATTTACTTCTACAGCACCTTCCCCGTCTATATTCACCGTAAGTCCATAGGTTATCACTTCATCAACAACCTTGACAGTCACTGTATCTTCTTCGTCTTCAGAGGCTACACTAAGAACGTACTCACCTTCGTCTTCAGCCAACCAGATTAATTCCTCAGTGTGCTCTTCATCGACTTCTAGTGTTATTTCCACTGAATCTTCTTCGATCCCATCCACTCCGAAGACGATCGTTTGCGTACCTTGAAGTTCACCAATATTTTCGACCGTAAATTCCACACTAACTTCTACTCCTTCCTCGTATTCGCCTCCTTCATTCGGTGAAATTATATCAACATCAAAGAGCATTTCCTCGATCGCTTCTCCTTCCACGTTCAAACCTAGCCCCGAAAAATGAGGGATCTCGGCCCACAGGATCTGGTTTTCCACATCCTTATAACCGAGACCTTGAGAAAGATCTTCATTGTCCTCAATACATTTCACACCTGTACCGTTCAAGTAAGCCTCATATTCATTGCCAAGATACCCCTCTCTATAATATCTCAGATCGGGATCTTCCTCTATATCCGTTATATCATCGCCGGCTGAGACATCCCATATCGGGTCCTCACAATCCTCTTCGTCAAACAACCTACGTACGTGTAAAGTAGTATTCTCTTCCACAGACTCATCATAAGGCATGCTGAGCAACACCTTCTCGTAGATGTTGGGTCCCGTACTACCAAATTTCCACAAAGATTCGAAAGTTTCCTCTATTTCAGCTTCGGAACTGAACATCGCGTCAGGGGATCCTGACTTAGATACATCCACATTAGAGTAATGGACGGCAACTTCCCCGTATGAGATCCTGAGACTCATCTCACCTCCGAGGATCTCCAACATTTTATTAGCAAAATCGATTTCATGTCGAGTATTGTTAATATCTGAATCCTTTCTAGAATATATCACGTCAGATTCTTCAGGATATGGGTCGTCTGCACTTTCTCCTCTGAATATGGATATCTCGATGTCCTGTGAATCTTTATCTAAAAGCACATCATCTGGATCAAAATCGCTTACAGGAATACTGTAAGGCTCTTCACTACTCAATTCTTCCTCTGTCAATCTAATACCCATCGGATTAAAACCATAAACAAATATGTTTGCACGAGTTCCTTCTTTCCCAAACACTGGAATTTCGAAATGATCTTCTTCAGCATTTGTACTGTGATCTCCTGAATCTCTTATCCAGACCACTTCGGTTGAATTCTGCCAATATTCCGTATAATCCATATATATCTCGCTATGATAGCCTTCGGGGATCATCATTTCATCGGCTGTTGAATCTACAAATTGAAATCTTTTAAGGGCTGTAGAGACCTCTGCGTCCTGACCCTCTTCTCCAACTCCATGTGCGATAAGATCGCTTTCATCGCCAAGTAGAGGCTCGAGAGAGACATTGAAACCGGTCCTATCTTCTTCTCCACCTTCGATAGTTATGTCTTGAAGAGCCCCGTAGTGTTGATCCTCCGATTCGTTATAGGCTGTGATGAAAAGTAAATAGGTCTCTTCATATTCAACTGGATGCGGTATCGCTATGTCATAATATCCTTCAGTAGGCTCATAAATGTCTGGCTGCTCATCTAATCTACCTCTGTTATAGCTTCCAGTCAAATCAGCTTTATTTCTTTCATCCATCTCATAGTAGACTACGGATATATTTGTAAAATCACGTGAACCCTCATAATCGACGTACCCTGAGACTCTTCTCCACTCTTCAGTCATATCAACAGTAATGTTTATCTCCTGGGCATCTTCATCCCATTGCTCTCTAATATCCGTAATATGTTGATTTATTATCAGTGCAGAATCTTCTTTGTGCATCTCTATCAAATATTCTCTGTCTACGAGCCCATGGAATGAAAAGTTTGAAACATAACCACCGGTATCATGATGCGAACTCGCTATCCTTTCTTCTGAAAGATAATCTCTTACTGAGTATTCAAAAGTTTTAACGCCTCTATCTGTGAACTGTACCTCGCTTATATTGTTTGATTCTCTAGAGCCAATGTACCAATCATTACCATCGTGAGCTATACCCCATACTTCGCCAGGAGTTTCCCACCACCAATAGTTATCGGGATGTCCCCTATAACTCACTTTTTGGAATTCGTCGTCTCGTTTATGTATGTTATCATCAGCAGCGTAATACCAGTAGCCATCCTTTCTAAATATGTCTCCGACCATCAGTGGTCCCTCGCCGTCATCTTCATCTAAAAATACATTTTCTTCAAAGCTAAAAGTAGCGCTATATCTATCAAATACCGTGCCTGTTTCATTCCAGCCTAAAAGGTAAAATGAGCCATCATGATGTTCGATACCACCTACTTTTTCGTATCTCCCCGTTGATAGATCAGTTATATTGTAACTCTCTAACAAGTCGCCGGTCAAGTCAAATTTCCAAACAAAAGTCTCAATCGGATCTGTGCTAGAGTTCGTGGTATAGAAAACTCCATTACCCCCATGATGTAGACCGAGAGCGTTTTCGACCGGAATATCTACTGTAGTGTTCACACTGAAGTCGGAATTCAATATCGTAAGACTATCACCCTCGTCACTGATAAAAGCCCATCGTTCTGTATCTTCCATCCACTCTAACGAATGATGATAGTTCTTCTCAACTGTATGATTCTCAAGATAGGTCATGTCGTGAAGAGGTTCAGGAACACCGACCCCTTCAACGTTAAATTTAACGGCTTCATCGAGATAAAAATCTCTTCCTCCCAGCATGAACAACTCCTCACCGATCTTTGTCGAATTGCTTCTACTTTTGTACTCCAATACTCCTGTTTCTTCATCCCTCTTTTCCATATCGATCCTGTAAAATTCGACACCACCTTCTTCGGTGTAGTCTATCTCGGTGATATTTGGAATGTCAAAATAACCGTTCTCATCGGAAGTGTTTGAAAATTCTTCGATCTTATTCCAGTTTTCATCGTAGGCTTGAACTTTAACCTCTACATCTTCAAGAGCTTCTCCATCTTGGTTTTTAGTATATCCGAATAGCACATTTTCACGTCCAAAGTGAGGAGTTATAGACTTGTTCTCATCCATAACGATAGTGATCTTTTGACTCGTTTCAGAAATGCTCCCTCCCCATTTTTCAAAATACCAACCTTTTTCAGGTATAGCTTTCAATGTGAGTTCAGTGTCATTCTCATATGTCTCTTCATATGGCCATACAGCTACTTCTTCATTATCTACTTCGACTGTACCTTTTCCGATCCCTTCTTCTATGATAAGAGTATATTCCTCCGTCTCTTCATTTTCGATTTCCTCTTCTCCTGTTACGACTAACATCCCGCTTATAACTAACAGGAAAGTGATGATAGAAACGTAAATCTTGTTTTTCATATCGATAGCCTCGCTTAAACAACAGCAAATCTATAA